>NZ_BQXN01000027.1:0-9832 GCF_045862745.1 Furfurilactobacillus entadae
GTGAAGATGGTTGTTACTGACGAGGCAGTTATCCCAGATAAATTCTTCGCTATTCATGAAGTTCATGCTCTCGATAAAGCCAAGTTAAAAGACGCGCTGAAACAGGGCGAAATCATTAAGGGCGCTCATCTTGAACAAGGCGAATCACTACGGATTAGTTAGGAGAACAGCATGATTACACAAAGCACAAACGACATTGCTAAAGCGGCTAGTTGGAAGATGATTCTTTACGCTAAAGCCGGGCAAGGAAAAACAACCAGTTTGCGGCATTTACCCGGTAAAACGTTGCTGTTGGATCTAGATAATTCAAGCAAGGTTTTAAGCAAAATTGCACCAAATGTAGATCTTTATAAATTTGCTGACGGGACTAAAACGGGGCGACCATTTGACCGCGAACACCCAATCGAGGATTTGAACAGCTTTCTGGCTGACCCAGATGTAAAAGCAAGCGGGAAAAAGTATGACAATCTTGTCATCGATAACGTTTCAAGCCTAGAAAAAGACTGGTTTGTTGAAATGGGTCGGAAAAGTCACAACGGTATTTCTAACGAAATTCAAGACTACTCCCAATGGACGAATTATTTTGCCCGGGTCGTAACCACAATTTACATGATTCCGAACATCAATATCTTAATTACGGCGTGGGAACAAAGGATTGAAAACGAATTGGAAAGTGGGCAAACGTTTAGCCAGTATGCACCAGATATTCGCTTGAAGTCACTGAATGGTTTCTTGGGGCTAGCTGATGTTGTGGCCCGGTTAATTGTTAATCCTAAGACGGGCAATCGAGGCGTCATGTTAGAGGGTAACAACACGGTTTATGCCAAGAATCGCCTAGACGATCGTAAGGTCGCACCAATTGCTGAACTGTATAAATTTGGCAGCAAACAATCACAAGAAAAGTCAACAAGCAAAGGAGCAACTAAATAATGGGTAAACGAATGATGGACTACGACAACTTGCCAGTGGGTGGTGACTACGATGCACTGCCAGCCGGTGATTATGAAATGGTGATTAATAAGGTACAGGAGCAAGCCACTAAAAGTGGCGCTGAATCATTACAGTTGGATCTAGTTGTCCGTAATGACTTAGATAAGGCACCAGATTTATCAGAAACAAACGCTAAGTACCATAACCGACATGTGTTCATTGATAACTGGAAACGTAAGGTAACCCAGGCTTATGACGAGGATCACCTTGATCTTGTCATGAAAGCAGCCGGTTTCCCTAACCACAAGGCCTATGACTTCCCTGACGATTTTATTTCATTCTTGTACCACAAAGCGGTGCGGGTTCATTTATCAAATGAAGACAACACTTACAACGGTAAAACAACCAAGGTTAACCGGGCGGCACCATGGAACTTTGCTGAAACTGAATTTCCAGAGATGCAACACAAGTGGAAAGAAGAAGCTGGTAACAGCCAAGCAACTCCAGACCCATTTGCGGCCAATAATGATAAATCCATCGACATCAGTGATGACGATTTACCCTTCTAATGATTTGAGGTGGGCTGAATGGCTAACGAGGGGTGGATCAAGTTATATCGAAAGGTACAGAAATCGTTTGTCTGGTCTGACGCCAATCTGTATAAGCTTTGGACGCTTTGCTTAATGAAAGCATCGCATTCTGGTAACCGCATGATCTTCAATGGAGAGGAGGTTGCCGTGCACAGCGGAGAATTCGTCACAGGCCGCAACGCACTAACGTTTGAGATGAACCAAGGTGCCAAACCTGCACAGCAAGTGCACAGCGATTTTGTCTGGAGAAGCTTAAAAAAATTAGAAAAAGCAAAAATGTTGCACATCAACTCAAGTAACAGATACAGCGTCATATCAATAGATAACTGGGATGAGTATCAGCAAACTGCACAGCCAGCCGACAACCAACCGACATCTAACCGACATCCAGCCGACACAATCAAGAATGCTAAGAATGAGAAGAAAAAGAAGTCAGCGATTTACGCTGACGATTCTGATGAGCTGCGCTTGGCAAAGTTGTTGCAGACACTGATGGATAAAAATAATCCTAACCGACGACATAGTGAGGACATTCAAAAGTGGGCAGACGTGGTTCGCTTGATGAAAGAACGTGACCACCGTACGCCAGAACAAATTGAATTTCTAATTGAATGGTCACAAGCCAATTCGTTTTGGTCAGGTAACATTCTGTCAATGACCAAGCTACGGGCTCAGTTTGATAAGTTAGTGATTCAAGTAAAACGAGATCGTGGCGTGCCAAGTGCAGCGGCAACTCCAGAAGTGACGTCATCAAAAGATGACAGTATTCACGATGCACTAGAAACAAATGGCGGCGATGTTGAGGAAGTTATCGCTGACTTTGAGGCTGATCCGGATATTCCAATCACGAGAAAGGAGGTTGAGGATTACGTACAACGGACAAGACATTGAATACAACGTAGTCAACGCGTTAGTTGACCAGCCATCGTTAATCCGAGTGAACGTGGTTAAGCCAGAATGGTTTACCAATCAAGATTTGCAGGCCCTGGTGACCTTTATCAACAACCGTAATGGTGAGTTTCAGGGATTTATCCAATTGCGCAGGGAGTTCGAAGAACAAAGTGGCAATATCATTGACCCGAACTTGTGGAAGAACCTGTCAAACACGGAACAATTGAAGTTTGAGTTTAAGGGTTATTTGCGGGCGGTTAAGCGGGCTTACTTGGAACGATCGTTGCAGACCGTGTCACAGACTTATACGCAAGCACCAACTACTGAACTGACTAATCAGATGCAAGAGTTGCTAAACAAACTCCACGAGCCTGATGAAATACCTGTGGAGACCATGACGGATTTAGGGAACAAGTTGATCGAACGCATGAACCATGATGCAACCGACGGCATTCACTCGTTCCGGTTCGTGGATAACCTGACGAAACGTGGGTTAGTTGGCGGTGAACTGTTAACCATCGGGGCACGACCGGCAGTTGGTAAGTCATCGTTTTGTGTGAATTTGGCAATTAAGGCGTTGCGTAAAGATCCTGAGCTAACAATTGATTTCTTCTCGTTGGAAATGCCCAATGAGGAAAACCACAACCGAATCATGGCGAACTTAACGGCCGTACCATCGCAAATGTTTGCTAACCCGTATAAAACCATCAAGGGTGCTGATCGTTTCAATGTGGAGGCGGCTATCAAGATGGTTGATGCGTGGGATTTAGTCTTTTATGACCAATTTAGCCAAATTCAGGACATTGCTAACAAGATCAGTGAACGGGCAGCGGGCGCTAAACAGGGTAAGTATTTGGCGATCATTGATTACTTACAGCTGATTACTAATCCCAGTGAACGTGACCACCGGTTGCAGATTGAGGGTGTGACCCGTCAACTTAAGCTACTAACTAACCAGCTGAATATCCCAATTATCTTACTCAGTCAGTTAAGTCGTGGTATTGAAAGCCGGGATAATAAGCAGCCCATGCTGTCAGATCTGCGGGAAACGGGCGCCATTGAACAGGACAGTAACGTCGTGGCGTTCTTGTATCGGGAACACGAACAACCACAGGCTACGGACACATTGATTTTTGATGTTCAAAAGAACCGTGGTGGTGAGCTCCGTAAATCGAAGATCAAGTTTATCAAGTCCATTCAGAAGATGACTGAGCGCTTTGATTCATGACACTGATTGAGTTTAACAACGTGATGGATTTGTTAGGACTAACGTACAGCATCGGCGTCATCTTTTATCTCGATCAGGCGAGTGACTTACATCGACAGTGGCAACCACTAGTTGGCAAAAACGATGAGGCTGCTGGTAAGTTACGCACCGAAGAGTTGGGTTACCAGCGGATGGCGTTGGCAACAGCACTTGATGAGAGCGTGCCGGGTGCGATGACGTTTGAAAGTACAGTCCCCAAAATGACACGGGATCAGTTGATGACAATTAACGATTTAATTAAAGGATGGAACCATTATCTGGCGCGGTTTAACAAGAACGTGCCAGAGATTATGTAGAGGGTGAGTAAACATGGGTAAGCAAACGCTAAAGCAAGAGCAACTAGATCGGCGGATCGAAGAGTGTTTCAAGATAGTGCAGCGTGATGCTGATAACCCAGAAAAAGAGAGCATTGCGTTAGAACTGTTTTTACAACTCTGCATTTACAATCTTGGGCACCTAGAAGACGCCGTATTTACTCACGAGGTCCAAGCAACAAACGAAGCAACGTTTGATAGTTACACAATGCGGTTTGAACGAAAAGGTGAATGAAAAGGAACAATTTGAGGAGGCAAAATAATGACACGAGAAATCAAGTTCCGAGCGTGGGACAAAGCGCAACATAAGTTGATGAATGTTGTCGAAATGGATTGGGAACCGCATGGGACTGATGACCACGGCAATTTCAAGCGTGAAGTCTACTATGTGCGCGCACAGAATATTAAGGATTTCGCTGACGTTGAGCGCTACTGTGGCCGTGCAGAAATTGAAGAGCTGATGTTTGAACAGTACACAGGCCTACATGATGATGTCAATGGCAAAGAAATCTACGAAGGCGATATCATCACTTGGGAGCCCGATCCTGACAAACATCGAAACACTATTTGGTGGAATAACGCGGGGTTCTGTGCAGGGCCTTATAACCTTACTGATGCCGCTCTAATTGGTGAGATTATCGGCAACATTCACGAGAACCCGGAACTATTGGAGGAAACTGAAAAATGAATAAATGGGATGCTTTTAGTGCTGGTGTTATTGCCATGTATTGTTTATGGATTCTCATGGCGTGTGTATCGGGCGAGTATAAAATTGGAAACGTTAGTTTAACGAGTGGTTACCGGAGCTGGTTTCTGGGAGCTTTATCTATAGCGGTGATCGGTTGGGAAATGTGGTACATGACTAAGGGGAAATGATGATTGAAACGAAAGAACAAAGGTTTCAAAACTTTGCTGCACATCTTCGTACGCTCAAGGCTGTCCATCCGTATAACGAAGAAAGATTTATTCGTTTGCGCAATGGTGGTATTCATACATGGTCGCAAGACGATGAATTTATTGACTGGTGCATTAAACATGGATATGAAGACGTTTTGGAAAAAGAGGAGAGCAAATGACTGAGTTTTATTCAGGAACGGCACTGACGAGCAACAAAGACGATTGGGAAACGCCTCAAAAAATGTTCGATGAATTGAATCAAAAATATAATTTCACGACAGATTTAGCTGCACGTTCAGATAACGCTAAATGTGCAGAGTTCATCACGCCGGAACAAGATTCACTAAGCACTGATTGGACAAAGATACCAGGCAATTTGTTTTTGAATCCCCCATATGGACGTGATTTACGAAAATGGGTTCAAAAGGCTTACCAAAGTTCGCTGGATCGAGATGGGAAGATCGTGTTGCTGATTCCTTCACGGACAGATACCAGTTATTGGCATGATTTCATTTTTAATAAGGCCAAAATCACTTTCTTACGTGGCAGATTAAAATTTGAAATTGGTGGAGAAGCGGGACAACCCGCACCATTTCCATCTGCAATTGTGGTTTACGGAGACAGCAATGACTGAAACGAAAGAACAACAAGCGTGTGAATACTGCCATGAACCGTTTAATGAATTTGGTGATGCTGGTGGTTTCAAAATTGTTATACAGCCGCTGATGTGTTGGCACAGCTTGGTATCGGTTAACGTGTACTCCGAAGAAGAAATGCTTGATGACTGTGCTATTAATTTCTGCCCCATTTGTGGGCGAAAGCTGGAGGTAGAACATGAATAAGAAAGTTTATAATGCCTACGATTTCGATAAGGCAAAGTCATTGATTGAAGCAAATAAGAACAAAATCATTAGTGCCGAGTTAGGCACTCTATCAGATTGGAGATTTACGGCTGATGAAGTTTGGAGTAAGGAAGACGGCTATCTGATTGAACTCAATGCAGACACCTTTATTGGTGGTATTCAAGGGTCATCATGGGATGAACCCACTTTGCGTATGTGTTTCGGAGATGGAATGTATAAAGAAGTCAGTGTCTCTAAGGATGTATTTGAGAATGATATGGATGCATATGCAGATCGCCGTAAAAAATTCATAAAAGGGCTGGCATTAGAAATGGAAAAAATCACTGGAGCAGCGACTGAGGTAGAACATGAAAATACTGCTTCCTGATATTGATAAGGCTAAAACCGTTGCTAACGCTAATACTGTTTTGTCCCAGTATCGGATGATGAAGCTTCGTTCAGGAAAAACAACGCTGGAACTAAAAGGCAGTGGGCCAATTGCGTTAGATAAACAACCAGTTAAATCCAATGGGTACGAAGCTGCCGTGGTAAATGAGATTGATAAGCAGCTTGAGGCAGAAAAGTTTTGTAAGGCGTGTTTAGCGGCTATTGATAAGGTAACGGATGAGATAAACCAAAAAATACTTAATTATTATTACATTGTTGATAAACCAATGACTGCTGTGGCAATTGGTATTTCCACTCAGTATGGACAGTCACGATTGCACGAGCGTAAACAAATTGGGTTATTAGAATTTGCGGCAATTTTCGGCATGGAAAATATAGAAGTTTACAAAGGAGCTGGTGACTGATGATTGAATCTAGTTACTACAAGGGTGCCAACGGTAAAGACCTAATTGATAGTTACGCTGAACAGATGACAGCTGATGAGTTTCGTGGGTTTATGAAAGGCAACATCATCAAATATACGGTGCGTTATGAACAAAAGAACGGTATCGAAGATTTAGACAAGGCCATGACATACTTACGGCGGTTAAAAGAGTATGAGGAAGGTAGCGACTAGTGACGTTGATTGATTGTTTTATTGCGGCATTCACGGCAGTTGTGCTGATTTGTTTCATCGTGAGTGACGTGATGATTGAAAGGAGAAAGAAATGAATTCACCAACGGCATTGAATAAGAGCGGTAAAAAGATTGAGAAGTGGGGTCAGAAGTTCGATAGCCAAAAGGAACTGGATTTCTATGAGCGTTTCATTAAGGACCAGGTAGCTTCTGATCGTGTATCAGTTCATCCACGGTTTGTGCTCGCTGATAAGAAGCAGGTTGAACAGGGAGCGGTTATTAGCGGTATTCGGTATACACCAGATTTTGTGATCTATGACGACTTCATGCACATCCTGCACGTTTACGACGTTAAGAATTCGTTTGGTGTGTATGGAATCGATAATGGTAACCGATTGACGTTTCGCTTGTTCGCTATGCAGACTGGGGTACCAGTTGAGGCTGTGGTGGTCCGCAAACATGATTTTAAAGCTGCATGTATTGGTGTAACTAAGCAGCTGAATCTGAGCGGTCAGGCTAAGACGCCAAGTCCAATTGTTCGAAGTGACGTTTTTTATAACTGGAAAGAGGCGACTAACTATTGATTGAACGGAAGATGAGACCAGTGGAACATGAACGGTGCCGAACAGCCTATTTTAACTTCTTGGCCGATGGTTTGAAGGACCATGGCGGCGATATGTGGCGGACTATCATTTGGGCTAACAACATCTTAATCAAGCTGGATGTAGGTCATGCCCGTGGTGAATCATACTATTTGATTAAGTCTAAGAAGGGATTAAGCGTGGCTGAAAAAAACAAGATTATGTATGAATTGTTGTTGATGGGAGGCGCTAGTGATGAAACAACATCTGAGCTCAAATGAACAAGAAACTATCTTGTCTATTGATGGCGAAAAGAAGCGTTGGCATATTTATACCTCCCGAAGTTTGGACTTCAAAAAATACAGTTCTGTATTAGAAAATCAGAAAATAACGCGATATGATGACGGACAAGTTATGAGTATCGAAGGGGACTTAAAAGAAAGTTGGTACATCCCCAAACCACGTGAACATAAAAAACGTGAACTAACTGATGAACAACGCGCCGAGTTAGTGGAGCGTGGCAGACATCTATCGCAGAGTCGCGTTTAAGGCTAGAAATTAAAGTAATTACGTTGATTACTCGACATCAAATCTATTTCGGGTGTATTTACCCACAAAATAAAACAGCCGCTCTAAACGCTGTTTAGAAGCAGGCTATGGAGGAAAGAAATCATGGCAGAATTAAAGGACAACAGTTTTTCATTCAAAGGCGAATTAGCAAACGTACAATTCAAAACACGCAAAGATGGCAAAATCGCTGTACTACGTGTTGAAGCGCCAACACAAGATTTATCTGCCGAAGTCGCTGCGCTAGTTCAAGCACAAGGCTCATCTGTTGGAATCACGATGATGCCAGCACAGACTGAACTTGATACCGATGGTGACGAAGCGGACGGGCAAACCGAGTTAGATGGGATGGGAAAATAATGTATAAAAGGGGTAGAAGTCTAGCACCGAAGATACCAAAACGTGGTTCACAGGCACCAAGTGTTAATCCGGGGCAAAATAAAGATGTTTCGAAGATCACACGATTGCGCTTAACGGATTTTCCCGAATTGAACGATGTAGATGGATTGAAGAAATCGAAAGCATATGGCAGTGTTCTCTCATATTCAGATGGCGTCAGTCTTGGTGACGTCGTTGATAAGCTGGTCGAACTTTCAGGTGAAAGCAAGAAGGTCAAAGCCAAGCAAAGACAGAACGACATTGATGCATTTTGGAAAGAACTAAAGCCTCATTTGCAGCATGCGTATATCACATGTGTCACCACATACACAGTAGAAGGCATTGGTACTAGGTGGATGTTGACTATGGGAACCGGGCATCACAAGGATGGATACTTAGTCATTCACTGTTTAGATGGATCAATTGTTACTATGCAATCAGAAAATGTAACTGGGACAAATAGTTATGTTTTGACCAAAGAACATTTGACTGCATTATGGGACGAGCTTCATACAGATAAGGAAGTGACACAGTGAAGAAGGAAGAGATAGACACGATGTCTTTTAACAAGTTTATCCGCTTACTCGTTTCACTTTTCCTAGTTTGGTGGCTTGCTGGTTTTGTACTATCCGTTGGTTGGAATTGGTTCATCACACCACTTTTCAAGTTGCCAAGTTTAAACGTACCGATCGCAACTGGATTGTACACTTTGATTAATTTCGTATTGCCTACTAATCAGGAGTCGGAAGATAAGTCATCGCTTGAATTGATTGTTGGCTCAGTGACAATGTGTCTGGCGGCCTTGATAATGTTCTGGGTATGCCATCAAGTTATCTAACAAGTTGCGACTAATTAAAAAAAGCCGCATCCCCAAACGAGGAAGCGACCTTTGCTCAATGAACTCAACAACTCATTATAGCAAAGGATGGCGGTTGATGTGAATGAGGATGCGGTGATTAAGGCAGCCAAGAAGGAATTAAACAAATGTGGCCGACTAATGCGGCAAGCAGGTAAACGAATGTCAGAACTAAAGTCACCAGTATTTGATTCACAGCCCAAGTCACCATCCGTTACTAACCACACGGAAGAACGTATGGTACGACGAATTGACGCTGAGGAAGAACTGCGAGACATTTTACTGGCAATCAACTTGTGCGATAACTTGAGTAAAAACATTTTGTTCAGCTTGTACGTTGATCCATCTGAACCAAATGATACGGACGTGATGACTGAATTAGGGTTATCGGAACGGCCATATTATCGATACAAACGGCGTGCTTTATATCGTTTTGCAGAAGGGTTTCGTTACGGTGAAATCTTCGAAGCTGAAAAAATGGTCAGGATTTAGGCAGATAATCGGCAGTAAATCGACAGGCACAGGCTAGTTTTGGGGGTTATATTGGTAACATGCCAAAGCAGCGAAAACCTTCGATTTCTTGTACCTGATGGCAACAGGTGCCGTGATAGGACGTATGGGTGGTTCGATTCCACCACACGGTATAAGTGCAGATAGCAACACCAGCCCTGTCTGCACATGTGAACTGAATCCATG
>NZ_BQXN01000027.1:9919-28269 GCF_045862745.1 Furfurilactobacillus entadae
CTGCACATGTGAACTGAATCCATGGCAGGTGCACGACCCATGCAGTATGGGTGACTACAACCCGTGTAGTATGGGTGATTACTACCGATTATCGCTTGTCGTTATAGTAGCGGAAGGGAGCTGGTGCCCTGTGCATGCAACCCGTAGCTCAGTCGGTAGAGCATTTAAACAGTAGGTAACTCATGATTACCGAGAGGTCGCAGGTTCGAATCCTGCCGGTTGCATAGGCACATTTAGTGCCGAGACTTGTACAAGTTCCAGTAAAGTGGCTGCTAAGCGGTCGATCGCAAACAACGGCGATCTGGAAAACAGTTGTTGTCACCGTGGCGGAATAGGTAGACGCTAGGTCTGTATGATGCTCGGTTATATAGATACGATAGTTACTCTTAACTAATGTGAGGTGCAAATCCCTACCGGTGACATCGTGCGCTTTAAACTTAACCAATAAGGATGCAGGAACATCCAATGCGCAGTTAACATTATTAAACGGCCACCTTGTGTGGCATTACATAATAGGCGGTTAGTCATAACGACTGGCCGTTTTTTTGATGCGGCAGAAACGCAGAGGAGTACAGATGGTTAAGACGACAGGCAAGGACGAACAGAAAGATAAAATGACACCCGAAGAAGTAACTGCAATGGTTAAAGACAATATTAGTAAAGAGACCAATGCATTACTAGACCAGCTACACTGTTCGCTAAAACAGTTCGCTAAAGAGATTGGGACTACAAAACAAACAGTGCAACTGATTCTTGGCAATAACCATAAGCTCAAGCGTAATTGGTATGAGGCAGTTGAGATCAAACTTAAGGAGATTGCAGAAAAGAATGGGGCGAAACTCTCATGACTAAACGACATAACTAAGTTGAACAAAGCAGAGCGCGAGTGGCTATTACATTTTGTGTAACAACCTAAATTAACAGGAGGTGGCGATATGAAGCATAGACGACGTTGTTATCACACACAATCAGGCGTGAATTACCTAAGTAAAATTGAAGCATTGTACGGAAGTGGTGAGGCTATGTACTACCGTGAGGGTGATCCATACACACAGGTGTCACCACAGTATGTGAGAGCTGTGGAAGGATACCAACAGTTCAGGAAGTTCTATCAACCTAGATCGGTGATCAGCACATGCCGGTAATGAGAGTATGCAAGGCTGCTGGATGTCATAGGTCAGTGAGTGCGGATCAAGAGAACCCATACTGTAGTGAACATGCACAGTACTACCGTAAGCAACCAGTACACAAGAGTGCACAAGGTAAGCGTAGGTATAGTCAGTACAACAAGTATCGTCGAGATAAGGAAGCTAATGCTTTCTATCATGACAAACACTGGTCACACCTAAGCGTTCGACTAAAGCGAGAAGCATACTTCACCTGTGAATGTTGTGGTCATACCTATGACAAGTCAGGGTACCTAGTGGTTGATCACATTACGCCAAGACGAGTGGACAAGCGCAAGCAACTAGACACTGATAACCTGTGGGTCATCTGTAAGAGGTGTCACTATTGGAAAGGTGAATTAGAGAAAGAAATCTACAAACCTAAGGCGACATTTGAGAATCTAGATGCGTCAAAAAAATGGGACAAAGATAAATGTCAAAAATGGATTTTGCAAAAAGAATCTCATTCGAAATCCGGACGCTCGGATGAAAAAGGGGCCCGCCCCCTTAACTAAATGAGAGAGCTCACACATGTGCGTCTCGCTCTCTGAAAATGCAGTAATTAAAAACTTTTGAAATGGGGGTGCTCATACGGCTAATACACGACATGCTGGGCGAAAGAAAAACCTGTCTGTGACTGATAACACTAGAGCTGACCAGCGAAGGAAGGGAGAGGCCTTTAAGGACGCTCAAGACGAAATTAAAGACTTACAGCTAACACCACCGGCTTATTTAGACCGTGTTTCAAAACAGTTATGGCGAGAAATCGTTCCTGAATTGTCAAAGCTCGGTTTGCTGAAACAAGTCGATAAAGTAAACCTTGAATTGTACTGTCAAACGTATTCAATTTATCGAACAGCGGTTGATAGTCTTGTTGAAAACAACAACGGGTATGTTGTAAATGAGAGCGGTATTCCGATTAAGAAGGGTCCGCAAATCATGGTTATTAGCGACTGTGCAAGAACGCTAAAAGCACTTGGCGCTGATCTTGGATTGAACTTTGATTCCAGAGAAGAACAGGTAACGGTTGTTAGGGCGTCAGAAAATAAAATAACCAGACTACAAGAAGCAAAGAGGGCAATTGATGTTGGTGCACAAGTATAACTTTGTAGAAGTTGAAGATGTTAAGGATGCAGTGCAATCTGAAAAAGATAACTACAGTGCGTTGCTAACAGAGCATACAGACCCGGGGACTAAATATGCTTATGAGGTGTTGTTTTCAGATAAATATGTGACTGGCCGTGATGTTCAGCTTGCTTGTGTGCGCCATTTCCAAGACTTGCTGAGACAAGGACAAGAAGACTTCCCGTACATCTACGACCAGAAATGGGTTGACGCTATCGAGTGGTTTGCAAGAAGTATTCCTGATCCTACTGATACCAGTAAATTGATTGTTCCGATGGGCTGGCAATCATTCATATTGGATTCGTTGGTCGGTTGGCGAGGTATAGAAACCGGTAGTCGCTATCACACCGGTATTGTTTCTGTGGCGCGTGGTCAAGGCAAGACGTGGTTAGCCTCTATCCTGGTTAACTTTTATTATTTTATGATTGGGTGGAACGCTACTTCACAGGACTTTCTTATTGCTAGTTATGATAGCGATCATGCGAAGAAGTTATTTGACTATGTATCCCTGCAAGCGAAAACGATTATCAACATGCAAGACTTTTCTAAAGAAGCAAGGGAAAGAGATGTGTCTGCGCAATCCTATCAGGTCATTGGCAGAAACAACAAAAACATCATTCGTGTAGGATCGTCGCAGGCCGGCGGGTTCGATAGTAAACACAACCTGATTGCTGTCTACGATGAAATTGGCAACATGGATCCTAAATACAATGAATCAATCAACCAAATTACGTCTGGTCAGTCAAAACTTGCTAATCGCTTATTCCTTGAAATATCGACGGCTTATCCCAATGTAAAAGTTAAGTTTAAGTCTGATCAAGAGAGCACCAGAAAACTAATCGAAGATGATTCTTCACGGGATGGTGACAAAATATTTATGGTCATCTACGCACAAGATGATGAGAATGAGGTTTTTGAACCAACCACTTGGGAAAAATCGAATCCATTATTGGGACTATCTGGTCAACAAAAGCAATTAAGGCAGGCATTGATAGACTTGCGCGACAACCAGGAACGTGAAGGATCGTTAGCTTCGTTTGCCAATAAATCAATGAATATTTGGAGTCGCCAATTTCAAAATAGTTATCTTGGCTTGAGCACGATACGCAGCGGAATTGTAAAAGACTTTGATATTAATCGAAGAGATGTGTTTATCGGTTTTGACGCTAGTCAGGTCAATGACAATACATCATTTGGGTTCATATTTCCGTATCGGTCTAAGCAAGGTGATAAGTTCTTTGCTAAGCAGTACAGTTTCATTCCATTTGCTAGAGCTAAGTCAATTGAAGCTAAGAGCAAGCAAGATGGGCTAGATTACGTACAGCTTCAAGATCAGGGCTTTTGCGAAGTGACCAGGCAGCCCAGTGGCACCATTGACGAACAACAGGTTTGGGACTGGTTGGTTAATTTTGTTCGAACTAATGAATTGAACGTTAAAGCAGTAGTTGCAGACCCTAACTTGGCTTCGTGGTTCCTAAAGAAGGTGCAATATTATGAGCCAAAGTGGCCTTATTTCTCACTCGCACCAACTTCTTTTAATCTATCTGAACCGACAAAGGATTTTCAGGTTAGATTTATCAATGGCGATATAAAAGTTCTAAATGACCCGCTACTAATTGACGGATTGAATAATGCCATCATCAAAGAAGATAAAGGTGGCGCCATCAAGATTGATCGTCAGAATCGCACAAGTGATCACATCGATACGTCAGACGCCTTAATCAACGCCCATTCACAGGCTAAGTTCTTCTTTGAAGATTATCACGATGAAAATTACAATCCGTTAAATGACTTAAACAAAGCGGAACGGAAGCAGTATTTTAAATCAATGTTTGGAGGCTAGGAGGAAAGCATGGTAAAAACATTTTTTGAAATGTTAGCGAGTTTTTGGGCTAACTGGTTAGAAACAGTGCTATTTATTGGTGGGCTCACAATGATTGTCATTGCGGCCTATTTTTTTAACCTCATTGTCGGACTGTTTGCCACAGGATTAGCGATGGTGTTAGTGGCCAAAGCCCTGGTGCAAGAAAGGGGATGAGTTGAGTGGGGCTTGTGACACCAAATAATTATCATCGAAAAAAGGTCAGGGATATGGTTTATCCCAGCTCGGGAGGTGATTTCTACTGGTCAAGCGTGGGCGGAACACCGATTGCGTACGTAAATGCGGATAATGCTTTAAAAAACACCAATGTGTTTGCTGTTATTAACCGAATCGCGAGTGATGTCGCCTCTGCTCATTTTAAAACTGAAAATCATGCTGCACTTAATCGACTAGAGAGCCCAAGCAGGCTAATTAGTCGATTTTCTTTTTGGCAAAGCATTTTGATTCAGCTTTGCCTATCTGGTAATGCATATGTGCCGCTAATTGGCGGTAATTTAGAGCATTTACCGCCTGCTGATGTGCAACTGGACTATTTGCCAGGTAATACAGGCATAGTTTATTCAGTAATGGAGAATAATGAACGCCCAAAGCTAACACTAAGAGACGATCAAATGCTTCATTTTCGACTGATGCCAGACCCAGATTATCGCTTTTTGATTGGGCGATCCCCATTAGACAGTTTAGGTGATGCTTTGACGGTTGCCAAGAAGACGATGGATTCTAATTTAAAATCATTAAACAATCAAATTAATGCAGCTGGTAAATTAAAAATTACCGGCATGCTCAATGACGACTTAGATCCGTCTGATGCTCGTAACGCTTTCGAAGAAGCCAACGCAGGAGATAATGCAGGCCGACTAATGGTTTTGCCTGATGGATTTGATTATTCCGAGTTCCAGATGAAGGCTGACGTCTTTAAGGCATTGAATGAAAACGCCAGTTTCTCGGCTGATCAAATTTCAAAAGCGTTTGGTGTTCCCAGTGATATGTTGGGCGGTGGAACCTCAACCGAAAGCCAGCACAGCAACAGTGACCAAATAAAGGCACTGTACTTATCTAATTTAAATACGTACGTTCATCCAATCCTGGATGAGTTGAAACTGAAATTGCACGCCCCAGACCTTGATCTAGACATTAAGGACATGTTAGACGTAGATGATTCGACAATGATTGGTCAGATTAATGATTTAGTCACGTCAAAGGCGTTAAGCCCTAATCAGGCACAGTGGATGTTGCAACGCTCTGGCTTTTTGCCTAATGGTTTGCCAGAGTACGACGCAAATTGGGAAGGAGGGACAAAGAATGGCAATTAAAGTAAACGGCACGATTACAAATGATGATGATGCACCTATCTATCGTGATTGGTTTGGACAGACGGTTGTGTCACCCGCAGATGTAATCAACGAATTACCGGAAGATGGTTCAGATGTAGTTGTTGAAATTGCTTCAAATGGTGGTGAAGTGGACCCGGCAACAGCAATGTGCACTGCGTTACGTCAGTATTCAGGAAATGTAACCGTCCAAATTGTGGCTAATGCTTATTCAGCGGGCACAATTGTGGCTATGGGTGCGGATAAAGTTCAGATGGCTCCAGGAGCAAAAATGATGATTCATAACGCTTCTGGTGGTGCTGATGGCAATTATCACGACATGGAACATGCTTCTAATATGTTACAGGTCACCAATAAGGCAATCGCCAACATGTATGCAGCCAAAACTGGAAAACCAGCGCAGGACTGGTTAGATTTAATGGATCAAGAAAAATGGATAGATGCCAATGAAGCCATTGAGTTAGGGTTGGCGGACGAAATCCAGGATTTTGCACCAGTTACTAATTCAGTAGGGTCACTTAATGCTAGTTATCAGTCAGTACAAAAGATTAAGGCGTTAGTCGCCGAAAATACAAAACTAAAACAAACACAGAATCGCCAACCTAGTGCACACGAAAAACTCGTGCAAGCTAAGCTGGCTATTTTTAACGGAGGAATGTAACAAATGAATAAAGATCAATTACAGGCACTATTCAACAAGGTAAGCGCTAAGGCTTCAGATCTCAACGCACAAATGCAAGTAGCAATTCAATCAGACGATTTTGATGAAGCAAAGTTTACAAAAATGAATGATGAACTAACGGCCACTAAAGCGCGCCGTGACGCAATCGAAGATCAAATTAATTCGTTGCCAGCGCCTAAGCCGGTTAATCCAGAAACGGTTGATGAACATCCAGGCACAAAAATTCCAGGTTCTGGGCATATGACGACGATTGAACGCCAAAAGACTGGTATTAACGATTTTATTCATTCACACGGCACTAAGGTATCTGATGACGTTTCCGCGCAACGGGTTTCATCAAAAGAAGTTGGCGTGCTCATTCCGACACAGATCATCTATGATCCAACGGCCGAAGTAAATTCAGTCGTTGATCTGTCGTCATTGGTATCAAAGACCCCTGTAACCACGCCGAAGGGGACATATCCAATTTTGAAGCGTGCTACTGACCGTTTCTTGTCAGTTGAAGAATTAAAAGAAAATCCTACTCTTGCTGAACCAGAGTTTGATGAAATCGATTGGTCCGTTGCAACTTATCGTGGAGCAATTCCATTATCCGAGGAAGCCATTGCAGACACACAAGTTGATTTAACGGCATTAGTCGGTCAATCCATTAATGAAAAGTCAATCAACACGTATAACGCCATGATTGCGCCAGTTCTACAAGCCTTTATCGCAAAAAGCACGACCGCTGACACATTAGTCGATGATTTAAAGCACATTATCAATGTTGACTTGGATCCAGCGTATGCCAAGTCATTAGTTGTCACTCAATCTATGTTCAATACTTTAGACACCTTGAAGGATAAGAACGGCCGTTACTTATTACATGATGGCAATGATTCAATCACCGCAGGGACTTCAAAAGGTACTTTACTTGGTGTACCTGTGTTCGTTGTAGGTGACACATTGTTGGGTAGTGCTGCTGGTGATCAAAAGGCGTTTATCGGTGACTTGAAGCGGGCCGTATTGTTCACAGACCGGCAACAAGTGACCCTAGCTTGGGAAGAAAGCAAGGTTTATGGCCGGTATCTTGGTGCAGCCTTCCGGTTTGGTGTAGAGGCTGCTGATAAGAATGCAGGTTACTTTGTAACTGTCACTGCGCCAGCGAGCAAATAGTGCCGGTTCTAGCGAAGATGATGCAAAAGCTAGTAAATAATTAGGAGGTAGCAGCCATGGCTGATGAAGAAGCAATTGGCGTGACAGTTGCTAATATGCAGCAGTATTTAAACGTTGACGGAGATGACGAAATACTGCTGCAGTTAATCAATATGGCTGAGGAAGATGTTATGGGCGCAATAGATGACATGATTGACGTTAAAAAATATCGAAAATTTGAACGATTCAATCAAGCCGTCCGTGTGCTTGTAGACTTTACCTACTTTGGCCGTGGTGAGTTAACTACGACTGGCTTAGCGTATCCGCCAAGCTACCTTTATATGATTAATGGGATACGCTGGAAGATTCGGAGGCAAGAACGTGAAAATAGCGGTCAGCCGATTAAACAAAACAGTTAGTTTCGGTCATACTGAGCGTGTCGAAAATGATGGAAGCGGCGATTATGACATTGTTGTTGTTCCTGATTTTAAGGTGCATTGTGCCTTGTACAATCGCACGTTTGCTCAAGACTACCAGTTAATGGGGACTGAGCTTGAAGACACAATTGTATTGGCAGTAAGAAGTGACCAGCGAATTAATAAATCGTTAAAAGCAAGCTTTGATGGCAATGATTACGATTTGCCAGATGTGTCGAAAGATGCTTCAGGGATGCCGGTTGGTTACGACCTGGTCACTCTTAAATTGCGAAAGAAAGTCGGGTAACTAAATTGAGTTTGTCAGATGATTTGGAAGGCTTTATTAGCCAAGCCGAAAAGTTGATTCCTGATACAGCCACAAAGTCAAAAATGACCGGGGCCGGAGCGAAGGTTTTTGAAAGTGATCTGCGGAATGCTACAAAAGGCAAACATTATACCAATCATAAGGACGTCAAAGAACCACATTTAGCTGATGCCGTGATGAGCCAAAACACAGATATGGATGGCGAGAAAAATGGTTCTAGTGTGGTTGGTTTTGGCAGAAAAGCTTATATTGCTAGATTTCTGAACGATGGGACTAAGTCGATTCATGGCGATCACTTTGTTGACAATGCCCGAAGAGAGTCTGAACAAGCAATTTTCGAGGCTCAAAAACAGGTCTATGATGACGAAATTGGCGGTGACAAGTAATGGAATTGCCCGCAATTACTGGCGAAAATCTGATTAAATCAGCAAGTTTAGACTGGATTGATAATGTTTATCGCACTTCAATTCCCGATGACGTAATCGGGAACACCGATACTACAGACGTATTGGTAACAGAGTATTTAAACGAACCTGCACGATATGGTAACAGCCGATTCAAGGGCTGGTCCATTGGCGTTGAGGTTCAAGTTTTTTACAAAGACCACTTAGATCATGAATTTAACATGATGGGGGCAGAAATTGGATTGGCTAAACTATTTGAGAAAAATGGTTGGTCAGTCTCACAATCAAGAGACCACATCAAAGACCCAGACACCAGACAGATGTCGAAGGTCTTTTATTTTACAAAAAATTTGAATTTAACGGAGGAAGATTTACATGGCTAACGGAAGTACAAGTTTTCATGGTATTAAAGGGATCACCTTTGGGGTGAATGATGATTTGGGGATGCTAGTAACAGATCCATCAAAAGGCGGCGTTGGTACAGATGGTATTGAATTGGTCGATGGCGATGGTCAAGGTGCAACAACTGCCAACATCACTGGCCTTGAAGCAAAAGGCACGATCCAATGGGCTAACAACAAGGCTAAACGTGAATCACACGGTAAGTCGGCGCCAGAAGTAGCAATCACAATGCTTGATATGGGTCACAAATTGTTGCAGACACTTAAAGGCTATGACAGTGACGGAAAGGGTGGTTACACACTCCGGGGTGGCAACAAGCCGCACGTCGCGATGCTAATTTGTTCTACTGGTTTTGACGGTAATGACTACTACGAAGGCTTCGCCAACGGTGAATTGATTGAAGCGGGCCATAACCACGGTACTGATAACGCAAATGAAACGGATGCAAATACTACGTTAAGCTATGCAGCGTTAACACCATTAAAAGATGATGTATTTCTTGACAGCAAAGGTAATCAACAACCATTCAAGACTTGGTCATCTGCTGAAGAAGGGTTCGACAAAGCAGCAATGTACGCAGAGGTCTTTGGTGGCTACGTATTAAAAGCTGGAACAAAGACTGATAGTGGTGCATCAAACACAGATACAACCACGGTTCACTAGTAGAAAATAGACAGAGACGACTTGATATGAGACGAAAGTAGGACGCTATTAGGCGCTTTTAGTAAATAAGGAGATTTGGACCGTATGACAATTAAATTAAAAGCAAAAGAGATCGGCATTAATAAGCTTATCGAAGTAAAACCAACCATTTCTGTAGTCGATATGGCAGACGAAATGATGATTAAACTTTTACAAATGGATGAAGACGATGCCCGTGAAGAAGTTGAGGAAGCGAAAAAAGAGAAAGACAAGAAAGAACTAACACCAGAGGAGCAAAAATCCTTAGATAAAAAAGATCGGTTAAACATGGTTAAATCAATTCAGAAAGAACGCGATTTTACCAAGGAATCCTTCGATTTTCTTCAAACTACTCTGAAACTGACAGATAAACAGGTCGATCATGCCAAAGAATCAATTGAATTTGATGGCTTAGGTGAGTATTTGATGTACGTCATTGGTCGTATTAAGGGCCGTTCTGATGCTGATTTCGAACTTGACAAGAAGGTTGAAGCTGAAAAGGCTAAGTCTGAAGACCCAAAAAAAGGTTAGCCCGTTTACATCAAGCCATCAAAGAACTAAAAAACGAGCACGAGGATATGGGCTTGTTAAAGAAACGGTTACTTTTTGAATCAGGCGTTACGCCGAACGCTATCGATGATGAAGATTATTTCAAATTTATGGAAGTCTTGGCGGCCAAAGAGCGTGATGAACGCCCAGTTGATCCAGCCGATGCGTTTAAACAAATGAACGGAGGTGCGTAGTTGGTAAAAGTTCAAAATGAAATGGCGACAAAGATCGCTATAGACACTGTCAGTGCTACTAGCAGTATGAGCGGGCTAACTAATGCTGTTCGTTCCGGTATAAATGCATGGAAGGCTGATGAAGTCGCTTTAAAATCTGTTGGCGACAGTATGGGCGCGGCTCAAGCTAAATTTGATGGCCTGGGCAATGTAATTGATCTTCAAAAGAAAAAGATTGATGAGCTGCGTACTCGTCAAGAAGGCTTAGACACTGCTAACAGACAAGATGCTGAAACGTACCTTAAACTTCAAAATCAGATCGACGGTGCTACACGGCAGTTAGCTTCATATGAAGCACAGCAAAACCGTTCTAAACAATCTCTGGAGTATTACACCAGCGGATTATCAGATTTGCAACGTGGCTATAAAATGGCGTCCGAGGCGTCAGAAGCACACGTCAATCGATTGATAGCAGAAGGCCGTGCGTCGGATGCTGAAAAAGAAAAGCTGAACGGTCTTAACTCTGCGATGAAGAATCTGACTGAGCAGCAGAAGCTTCAAGAAATTGAATTAGAAAAAATTGCTCATGAATCAGGCACTTCAAGCGAGGCATACAGTCGGCAGAAAATTCGGATTGATGAGACTGCTAAAGCGTACGCTGAAGCGAAAAGCTCCGCTAAATCTCTTGAAGAAACTATTTCTCATGAACCTACAACATGGTTCGGCAAAGCTCGGGTTAGTCTGGCTAATTTCCGGGGTGAATCACAAAAAGCCGAAAAATCTTCTAGTCGGCTTGGCGATATTATCAAAGGGTCCTTTGTGGGTACTGCGCTAACCAATGGCTTAAGCACAGTTACATCTGGGCTTAAAAACATGGTTAGTGAAGGGCTTCAATTTGCAGAAGCTGGCGAGAAAAACCAGGTAGCTTGGAAACAAATGGGTCTAAGCGCCGGTGATATTAAATATCTGACAATGGAGGTTGGTGAACTTAAAAAGGCCACGGGTTTTGCTGGCGGCGAAATTACTGCGCTGCAGAAGAAGTTTTATGGGATGACCCAATCGGAGGGCCTCACTGAAAACTTAACCCGTGGTGTTACAGCATTAGCCGTTGCGTCTGGTAAGGGTGCAGATAGCGCAGATGCGGTTGCTTCATCAATGCGCAAAATAAATGCGAGTGGGAAGTTAACTAGCCAAAGCTATCAAAAATTGATTCAGCAAGTTCCGGCTCTGCCGGGCAAACTATCCGAAGCCTTGGGCATGACCAAGGACCAATTGGACAAAGCTGTTGCAGATGGATCAATCAGTAGCCAAAAATTCCAAGATGCAATCGTTAAAATTGGTGCTACTTCCGGCAAGACTTTCCAGGAGTTCGGAAAAACTTCTGACGGTGCTATTGCCCAGTTCAAAGGGAGCTGGCAATCCATTGAATCGGCTACTGCTAAACCAATTGTTGACGTTAAATCAAGTGGAATCGAATCTTTAACCAAGGTGATGAACTCTAAAGAAACGCAAAATATGTTTACTAATTTTGGTAAGGGTATAGCAGGAATGGCCGACGCGGCCGGCAAAGCGTTAGGGTATATTTCTGCACATCAAAAGGACATCGGCGGTGTTATTGGTAGTTTGACGACAATTACTAAATTGTTGTTCGACGGCGCTTGGGAGGTAGTGGCCGGTGTTGTTAGTGGAATTGCTGGTGCATTTGATAAGATGGCTGGCAAAAGTAAGAGTGCACACGATCCACTAAAGAACATCGCTGAGGCTTTGGGATCAATTTCTAAGCATAGCGGGGCCATTAAAGCACTGGGCGGCATGATTTTGGGTGTAGTAGCAGCCGTAAAAATCTGGACAGCCGCTCAAGCAGCCCTAAATTTTGTCTTAAATGCTAACCCGATTGGGCTAATTGTAACAGCAATTGGGCTGTTGTCTCTGGGTTTGTTCGAGTTGTATAAGCACAACAAAAAGTTCCGTGACGTTGTTAATGGCATTGGTAAAATTGTGTCTAAGGTTTTTGGTGGAGTGGTTAAAGTTGTCAAAGGTGCATTTAGTTCCATCGGCAAGTTGTTTACCGGTAAATATGGTTGGGAAAAATCAATTGGCAAGAAGTTCGGTGCCGTTGGCGATACAACCAAAAAAGGTATGTCTAACCTGGGCAAACACGTTCATGACGGGCTGTCTTTAGCCGGTAAATTCTTTACCGGGGATCTCGGCTGGGAAAAAGCAATAAGTAAGCAGCTTAGTAACGTTGGTAAGTCTTTTCAAAAAGGCTGGAAATCATTTACTAATATAGTTGGTAAGCTATTTAAGGGACTAGGCAAGGCTATGATTATCGCCATTGCGTTTCCTGTTGGCCTAGCAATGATTCTGTTAAAGCCGCTTGTTAAGATCTTTAGCAACGTCATTAGCGAGATCGGTAAATGGTGGTCGAAGAACATCAGCAAACCGTTTGAAGATGGTTTTAAGAAGGTTGGTAAGTCAGTTGGAGGCTGGTGGAGCAGTAATATTTCTAAACCCGTAAGCAAGGGTCTGGGAGACATCGGCCACAGCATTTCCGATGGATGGAGTTCATGGAATAAAACTCAAGAATCTTGGGCCAAGGGTATGTACAAGTATTGGCAGAGCCATTGGGACAACATGAACAAAAACCTTGGTGCCAAATGGAATGACATGACCACAACCACTGGTAAATGGTATGACAATACAAACAAATCATTCGGTAACTGGTCAAGCAACTTTAAAAAGAGTTGGGGCAGCCATTGGGACAATGTGAAGTCATCTTTGAGTGATCATTGGAACGATATGTATAACAACAGTGATGTTTTTGGAAAGTCGTTACATGGATGGCTAGATACGTTTACAAGCACCTTTCAGAAAAATTGGAAAGGCTTTGGAGACGCCATTGGTGACATTTGGAGCTCTGCCTGGAAAAGTATTAAGAATATTGCACACGACGCTATGAAAGGCGTTGTTGATATTATTAACACCGGTATTAATGGGATTGATGATGTTATTCATCTGTTTGGGGGCGATGCCAAAGCAATTTCCCCAATTAAATTTGCTAACGGTACAGCTAATGGTCGAGTTACACACAACATGATCGCCATGTTGAACGATGGACACGATAGTCCTGAAACCGGCAATAAAGAAATGATCGTTAAAGCCGATGGCCGTAAACAAATTGTCCAGGGTCAAGATGTATTGGCACCGCTAGAAGCTGGTGATGCTGTTGTTAAAGCCAGCGATACTCGGGATTATATGTACGCACAGGGTGTTCATCATTTTGCCGATGGTACAGGGCTTTGGGATAGCATTAAGTCATCTGTCGGTGGGGCAGCCAACTGGGTTGGTGATAAGGTCGGTGATGTCGAGAAGTGGATCGGCGACAAGACTAAAGCCGTTACCGAGTTCTTTAAAAATCCAGTTAAGAAGGTCACAGAGGTATTTGACCATTATATTAGCGGATTTAAGAAGATGGCACCTTTTACAGATGCCTTTGCTCCATCTGGCGGTCATTACATTATTAAGCAAGGTGAGAGCTGGTTCAAAAAATTGTTCGACAAGCTAAACTCTGAAGGTGGTGACGGTGATTCACCAAAGGGGGCTTTGCCTAAGGATAAATTTGCAGACATTGCTAATCATGCCGCTGACTTAATGCACCAGTCGTTGTCAGGACACGATATTGACCGATTGTACTGGCAGGCATGGGATGAATCGAATGTTGATCCTGCAACTGGTGGAGGAGTTGATGATCATGACGGTTCTGGATTACCCTACGGATTATTTCAATACAAGCTTGGAACCTGGAAGACTTGGGCCGTTAACGGCCACGCAAATATTCATTCTGCTTTAGATCAAATCATGGCCGTACTAAATGATTCTAATTGGCGAGGAGATTTAGCGCCAATTGGAACGCGACGTGGATGGGGCCCAAGTGGGCATAGGATGATGGCTAATGGTGGGTTTATCTCACAAAATCAAATGATTGAAGTTGCTGAAGGAAACAAAAAAGAGGCTATTATTCCGATGGATATAACTAAGCGAAGCAGAGCAAATCAGTTATTGATGGAAGTCTTGGGAATGTTCGCTAGTGAAGACCAGCAAAACGATTATCACGGGTCGAAAGAACGAAATGATGATGCAAATCAAGATACTGCTGTGGTAAAGCTCATGCAGAAAAACAATACGCTATTAGAGCAAAACAATACACTAACAAATACGTTAATTAGTATTGTTCGCGCATTGGGAATCGATATGCCTAGTCTTGCCAATCACATGAGCAATTACCAAGCACTACGAGATTTTCAAGGGTCTTAGAAAGGTTGATTAAATGGAATTAGGACATTTGTTTATTCAGAAAAGAGGGCAGCCAGAGATTGATCTGGCGACTGCTGTTGATAATATTGACGTGCTAAAAGTTGATGTTGGATCACCACAGATCACACCACAGTATTTAACAATTGCAGGATCAGATGGTGAACAAATTCAAACGGTAAACTACAATCCGTCTTTGATTACGGCCCATCTTAATATTGAATCTGGATCGGCCGAGGACTTTAATGTAGCGATGGACGACGTTTACAGACTGCTTATGTCACGGGAGCTAGTTAGGATACGCGACGGTGTTGAGCCCTTTAAATGTGCGTATGTTATTCCCAAACCATTCGACGTATCACAAGCAGATGGCATGTATGATACGGCTTTCGATATTCAGTTTGATAATCCATATGGATTTCGGTTTAGTTTGAAAAATTCAGATGATATTTTTAGCCAAGATGAGCTTATAGGGCTGGGAATGCACTTGCCTTTGCGAGAAGTTCCTTTCAACTTTTTGAGCAATAATTTTAACGTTTACAATCCCAGTGATGTAGCCATTGATCCTTACGTAAATCGTCATCAACTTAGAATTACAGTTAAAGGCAGTGGAGCATTTACACTAACGAACACAACTAATAACACCAGTATTCAATGTAAACACGTTTTAACGGGTACAGACACGTTCGTGCTTGATGGTGTTCGATCGTATTTAAATGGTAATTCAATTGGATCAGAAACAGATTTTGGACACTTGCAACTTGAACAAGGAAACAATCAGATTGCGATGACAGGCTTGAACAATCCAAACGTGACGTTTAGTTTTCCGTTTATTTATTTGCGATGAACACAAAAGATAAAATCGTTATTCAGGACTCTAAACGCCTGTACACAGAGATCTTGGCTAACGTTGATTTTGATAGTTTTGAAAAAACATGGCAAAAAAACAGTGAACTTCAACTCGACTTTACGGCTTATGATGATTCATCAATAGCTTTTGATTTATTAGAGGTAGAGAGCTCTGTTTGGTATGACAGCCAAGAATACATCACTAAACAGGTTACGGATGACTTTAAAGACGGCCAACGGATTAAGACGGTGACTGCTACACACGTCTTTTATCAGTTGAATTACCGACGGCAACGGAATAAAAAGGATGGCGCTCAATCGTATTCCATTAATTCTGCACTAGATTTTCTGTTGGACGGTATAAACACTGGTTTTTCTTATCAAATTCACGGTGATTTTGGTGACCAAACGTTAACTGACTTTGGCAACTGTTCTCTAAGCGACGGATTGAGTACCATTATGGAAAACTTCCACGTCTACGCATATTACCCCGACAACTACGTTATTAATATTTACGACGAAAAGAATTTTACGCAGGATACTGATAACGTCTTTAGATATCGGAATAATACAGAAGAAGTTCAAATGCAGTACGATTCAACAACCATTGTAAATACTGTGATGGCCTCATCATCAGTTACGCGCGATGTAACAAATACAACGACGACCGGGGGCAATGGGCAGGATAAGATTGAAGCCATGATTAACTGGGGCGAACAGCAGAAAGGCGCCAGTTATTCAATGGCTGCTAGAACGGGGCCAAACTCGTTCGATTGTTCTGGATTTGTTTGGTCGTGCATGAAGGCAGCGGGTTTTAGTGTCTTAAATTATGCTTGGGCAACGCCTTACATGGATAGCGATGTTACTGGTGCACATACCTACCTTGATCAAGTTGATTTGAATGATGCGCAACGCGGCGATGTAGTTGTTACCGGTGGAGCGAGTGGTGGCGGTGCAAATGGGCACACTTTTATCTTGTTAGAGAAGTTTCACGGTGACGACACAAAGGTATTACAGTGCTCATATCCAGTGGGGGTGAATGACACTGGAACTTATAAATATGCCTCTGTTGACGGTCAAGTAGTAGTTGGACGACCTAAGGGAGTGACTGAATCTAGTACAGAATCAGAAACAACACAGGTTCCCGTATTCGATCCCTTTATTGTTGTAAACGATGACAGCGTTACACGGTGGGGTGAACGTGATGGAGATGATGTTAGTTCTGATTCAATTGATAATCCTGATGCCATGAAGGCCTACGCACTTAGTCAGATGCAAAGTGAACCGAGTTCAACGATTACGTTAACGCTGGCAAGTAGTGAGGTCCCTAACCCCGGCGACAAGTGGACGTTGCAAGTGTTGGCAGCTGATTATCAAACAACTGTTGAAACCGTTGCAATTCAATCATTTCCGTTTAGTCGTAAACCAGCACAAATAACTCTCAATAATTTACGTCGCAATTTTTTTGATAGTCTGTCAGCCAATCAAAGACAGATTACCAGTATTAAGGATGGGTTAGTGAAAATTAAAGACAGTACAAACGAAGCTCTCTATACTAACGCGATGATCACAGATCAAGATACTATCCAGGCGTTGCAAGAAATGGGAGGTGGATCGTAATGTCAATGAGCGTGCAAGAAGCCGTTAAAATTTTGGTTCCGTTACTTTGGGACACGAAAACTCATAAAGCTAGAGTTTACACGAAGGGTGAAGTAGATGCGTTAATTAAGCAGGTTACGGCCTCTATTCCTTCCAATTCAGTAACCATTGATGATGTTAAGAATGCCATCAATAACGCAATTGGTAAGATCGTATTTCCAGTGACTACTTGGGCCAGTATTCCAGATAAGCCAGATTTAGCCATTAAAGCAGATGTAGCTACCGCAGTCGGTGCAGTCAAAGTACCTGATGTGAGCGGTTTGGCCAAACAGTCAGACCTTGCATTAACCCAGAAGTACGGGTTGCCAATCAACTACTGGATTAACAAAACGCAGACAGTCGGAAAGTCATTAGATTCTAGTGGCCTGCCTACCGTCGTTAACGCTAAGGCAATCACATCTGATTTGATTGCCTACGATTCAACGGCGCAATTAGTTTGTGTTGGCTGGGGTGCTGAACCTAACGACCAGCTGACTGTGGCTTACTTTGACGCCAACAAAAAGTTTTTAAGCTCTACAATTTGGACCATCACGGCTAAAGGCACCGGTGATCGCCCCCGCTCAATTATCGAGTTTTATAAATATGCAGTTGCTTCCACAGCCTACATTCGGATTAGTTGCGGGTACAGTAATTCACCACAATGCATGGTGGTTAGTGCTGTGTTTGAGCAACACGATTTTGTGCCAGCGTTAGCCGATTTGGAAGACAACCAGTACCCGATCGTGACGGATTTATCTTCAAACGTTACGCCATTTAATGCCAATTGGCAGGTTGGCAGTCCTGTTGTGGAAGAGGTTCGATTGTCAGCTAATAGTGGCTATTTAAAGGTCAACGCAACGATCTTAAGCGCAAGCGAACAAGCAGCCAATATTCAATGGGACGCCGTTAATATCAATGGCATTGTTGGAACGCCTAAGCTTCCGGTTGATAAAGTGGTCGGTATTGGTGTGAGCCAAGTAAACGCCGGGGTTGGCAACGTGGTGATGTCTGGTTTAGTTACGGGCGGTGTGACGTTAGGTGCCACATACATGTTTAGTGTTAGTGGCAATTTTCCACGTGCGTTAGATGCGCGGATACCACTTAAATACTAGAGAGGAGGTATAGTTACGACATTACTTGAGCAAACGCAACAGTATTCCTATTTAGCAATGACGTTCGATGAAATCAAATGGCCTGCTCCGACAATCAGTCATTTAATCGCTTCGAATAATGGGGTCAACTGGACTGAGTTAAAGCAGTATGATTTTGGCTGGCGTGATCC
>NZ_BQXN01000027.1:28380-28513 GCF_045862745.1 Furfurilactobacillus entadae
AATCAGTCATTTAATCGCCTCGAATAATGGGGTCAACTGGACTGAGTTAAAGCAGTATGATTTTGGCTGGCGTGATCCATCGATGGCACAGTCCGATGATTATTGGTACATCATTTATACCGGCGGTATTGTT
>NZ_BQXN01000028.1:0-25677 GCF_045862745.1 Furfurilactobacillus entadae
CCTACCGTAAACGGTTAGCAGGCAACAAAAAGCACATGTCACAGTTCCTACTGAACTCGATGAACGTGGCGAACATCACTGCAATTGAAAATGTGAAGGCCACCATCAAGATTCGTAAGAATCCGGTGAAGATGGTTGTTACTGACGAGGCAGTTATCCCAGATAAATTCTTCGCTATTCATGAAGTTCATGCTCTCGATAAAGCCAAGTTAAAAGACGCACTGAAACAGGGTGAAATTATTAAGGGTGCTCATCTTGAACAAGGCGAATCACTACGCATTAGTTAGGAGAAAACAATGAATTTAGTTGAAGCAACTAAGATCACGAACCAAAACATTATGTATTTAGTTTACGGCCAACCTGGTACGGGTAAAACAACGATTGCTAAGTCACTGCCAGGTAAGACATTAGTTGTTGCTCTCGATGGAAGCGACAACGTGTTGCAGGGCGCCAAAGGAATCACATCATTGGAACTAGACGCAAAGGACGTTGAATTCATTATTCAACAGTTCCCAGTCATTCTAAGCACGATTGAAACGAAGTATTTGGATAAGTATGACAACATCGTGTTCGATAACTTGTCCCATCTTCAAGATATGGTTATGAATCAATTGCGAGACATGGTTAAAGATCAGCGCCAAGCGTGGGGAGAAATGCAGAACCTCATTAAGAAATGGGTTTCAAAAATTCGTTCATGGAATAAACGGGTATACGCCACAGCTTGGGAAGAAGTTAAGGACTACACGGATGATGATGGCAATGCCGTGACAACCTTTGACGCATTGATGAATGCAAAGGTTCGTTCAAGTGTTGAAGGACTATTCGCTGTCGTCGGTCGAGCATTTGTTTATAAGGGTGAGCATTTGGTTCAGCTTGAACAAGGTAGGGGCGCGCAAGCCAAGAATCAGATTGATGAACGGAGATTCAGTAAGGCGAGCGAATTATTCACGGATAAAGAATATAAACCACAAACAGAAAGCGAAGAGGGAAAGACAAATGAAGATTGATCGACACAACGTTGCAGGCGGCAACTACTTGAATGAAGCGGGCACATTTGAAGCATTTATCTACTCGTTTTCAACCGGGGTCACTAAGAAGGGAAACAACTCATTAAGCATTGGCTACCGTGTTAGAACCGATGTTGACCAAGATCACAAAGGCGAACGTGTCGATTATGCAGACAACTATAACGACAGCGAAATTGGTGAACGTTACATCAATAGCTTAATTGTTAACGCTGGCGTGGAAGAAGACAAATTACCTGACGACAGTAACGTCAACCTAACCAAAATCGGAATGGCGCTGCTTGGTAAGCCAGTACGAATCACTAATGAACGAGTTGCTAGTTATTCCGATCCAAGCAAGAAGGTCAATAACATTACATCCGTTGAATCTACACAATTTCCTAAGGTTGCGGCTAGTGAACGTAAGGGGCGTATTGCTGGGGACGTCACCAATAAGAATGGCAACAGTAAATCAACACATTCGGTTCCAGCTGATCCATTTACAGGAAATAGCGACAGTATCGACATCAGCGATGACGACTTGCCATTCTAGGAGGTAGTTAGATGGCAGACATTCATTGGATCAAATTAAAAACGTCAATGTTTGACGACGAGAAAATCAGGCTAATTGAGGCCATGCCGGAGGCTGATTCAATTCTGATTATCTGGGTACGGTTGCTAGTGTTAGCTGGGAAAACGAATGATGACGGGTTGATCTACATTCAACGTGACATGCCATACACGGATGAGGCATTAGCAACGTTGTTCAACAAAAAAATCAATGTAGTACGTTTGGCACTTACTACTTTGTCAAAGTTTCAAATGATTGACGTTGAAGAAAATGGTACTTTGCAGGTCAATAATTGGGAAAAACATCAAAACGTTGAACAGATGGAACACGTTAGAAACCTTGCGGCAGAACGTAATAGGCGCTATCGGGAAAATAAAAAGACTAAACAAATTGGAGACGTCTCGCGTGACGTTAGCGTGACGTCACGTGACGCAACAGACTCAGACTCAGAATCAGATACAGAAGTAAATAAAGATAACGTGTTTCCGTGGCAATCAGTAATCGATTATTTAAACGAGAAAACAGGGAAGCACTTCAAACATACAGCAGCCAACAAGACAGTCATTATGGCACGCCATAAAGAAGGCTACACAGCTGATGATATGCGTAAGGTGATCGATAACAAAACTGCTGAATGGTTGAAGGACGCCAAGATGAACAAATTTTTACAGCCGTCTACATTGTTCAGAGCTAGTAAGTTTGAAGGTTATGTAAACAACATTCCAGTACAAGAGCAATCGTCAAAAATGGATTTAAAAGATTGGACAGGCGACTAGATGAAAGCACTGAAATTTGAGGATGCTTATATAAAAAGGATCGCTCATGCCCATAACGTTGATATGAATAACTTGCCGAGCAAGGAAGAAATTGAACAAAAGTTCGTTGATAAAGCCACCAACGATTTGGCTATACAGAAAAAGCGCCACTATTACCGGTTGTCAGTCTGGTCAGGTGGTAGGCCGTTAAGGTTTACATTTGGCGACTGGGATATCGCTAAGCAAGTAAACGTTGAACAGGCTAAGACGTTAGGAAACAAGGCGTTTAAATTAGCTAGCCAACTACAAACGCAGCAATTTAATGTGGTACTGATGGGTGATCGTGGGGTCGGTAAAACCTCTTTAGCTTTGGCAATGATGAGTGCGTTAATGCAACCAGACGGCGATAAACCCGGTAAAAGTGGCATGTTCGTTTCGACTGCTGAACTGTTGAGTCTCATAAACGCTAAGTATGACAGCACTGATATTGCCCAGAAGATTCGCGACATCAAGCGAGCGATGATTGAGGTTGATGTACTTGTACTTGATGATTTCGGCACTGAAGGTGGGATGACTGGCAGTTTTCGTCCTGTGCATAAAGACTTACAGGATCTGATGTACCAGGTTTCAAATGCTCGTGTGGATTTCGATAATAATCAAGTTCACGGGACCACCATTGTGACGACGAACAACACAAAGCAACAGTTAAAGCAGATGTACGAAGGAAAGTTTATTGATCGAGTTTATCCCAAGAATCCAGACCACCAACTGTTGTTCGCCGAAATGAAAGGGGTACGGAGTGTATGACATGTTCATTATGTGGCGGTACAAAGATTGTTCAGACAGAAATTTCAGCTGGGATCATGACTGTAGGGCCATGTCCTAACTGCACGGATTTCATTCACAAACAATACGAACAAGACAACGAACGGTGAGGAGAAAAAAGCATGATTGAACCTAAGTATTACAAGGGTGCTAACGGTAAAGACCTAATTGATAGTTACGCCGAACAGATGACGCCTGAAAGATTTCGTGGCTTCATGATTGGCAACATTGGCAAGTATCTGACGCGTTACTTAGATAAGAACGGCGTTGAGGATCTTGATAAGGCGATGACTTACATTCGGAGACTGAAACAATTTGAGGAAGGTAACGACTAGTGACATTGATCCACTATTTTATTGCGGCATTCACGGCAGTTGTGCTGATTAGCTTCATCGTGAGTGAAGTGATGATTGAAAGGGGAAAAAATGAGTGGACGAGCTGATCCAGTTCATGCCATGACACATGAACTTAAAATTGACCATGATTATCTACGCGAAATTCAAATGGGAATCAAGACTTTTGAGATTCGCAAGGATGACCGAGATTACCAAAAGGGCGACTATCTGTTGCTACAGGACTATTCAGAGGGTCGTGGTGTTTATGTAAATAATGGTTCACGTTCTAAAAACGCAACGATGGTTAAGGTACTGGGAGTGTTCGGACGTACTGATGACGAACGGACTTACTGTAAGGAAGGGTATGTGACCATGAGTATTAAGGTGGTGAACTAATGGCAATTAAGATTGTGGTCCAAGGGACACCAGTTCCACAAGGACGCCCCAAGTTTTCCAGCCGCGGTGGATTCGTCCGGGCCTATGATCCGAAGACTAGCCGTGAATACAAGAAGTTAGTCGCTGAATGGGCTAAGAAACAGTACAAGCATGAGCCAGTTGCCGAAGCAATCGAGGTTCAGCTAGAAGTTTACCGGCCACTACAAAAGTCATTAAGCAGGGTTGAACAACAGCGGCGATTGAATGGTGAACACCGGCCAGTGATTAAGGGTGATATTGATAATTACTACAAAGCGGTTACTGACGCTTGTACAGGAATTGTCTGGGTCGATGACGCGCAGATTGTTAGCATGACGTGCAACAAGTATTACAGTGACAACCCTCGCGTGGAAATGACGGTCAAGACGTTAGAAGGTGATTTAGTATGAGGCCGATTGAACATGAACGGTGCCGAACGGCATACTTTAATTTCTTGGCTGATGGAGTGAAACAACATGGCGGCGATATGTGGCGGACAGTTATCTGGGCTAACAACAAGCTAATGCGATTAAGTGTGGGCAACGTTAGCGATGAATCGCATTACCTGATTTTGTCTAAGCGTGAATTAAGTGTGGCTGAAAAAAACAAGATTATGTATGAATTGTTGTTGATGGGAGGCACTAGTGATGTATGAAGAACGTATCCCACGTTCAGAGCAGGAAACCATCATTACGTGGGACAAGAATGAACGCAAGTGGTATTTCTACTCTGATGACCCAGTGCACATTAAGAAGTGGCGTAAGCACATAGTTAATGTGCGTAAAGAGGAATTATATGCAGATGGTTCGCCGAAATCTTTAGACGGTGAGATTAACGGTAACGTCAGTGTCCATGGAAAACGTAAGATGAGCGATGAGCAAAAGACGGCATTTGCTGAACGAATGAAGAAAGCTAACCAGAGTTAAATCTAAGCCCTAAATCGTCCGTAGTTTAGGAACAAGAATAGAATCAAATGTACATTTGGTGTATTTACCTACAAATAAAAAGACCGCCAAGAAATGGCAGTCATAAGGAGAAATAATCATGGCAGAATTAAAGGACAACAGTTTTTCATTCAAAGGCGAATTAGCAAATGTACAGTTTAAGACACGTAAAGACGGCAAAATTGCTGTACTACGTGTTGAAGCACCTACACAAGATTTATCTGCCGAAGTCGCTGCGCTAGTTCAAGCACAAGGCTCATCTGTTGGAATCACGATGATGCCTGCTCAAACAGAACTTGATACCGAGGGCGACGAAGCGGACGGGCAAGAAACGTTAGACGGGATGGAATAATGAGTAACGAGGACTTAAAGAATTCAATCGGTTTATTGATTTCAGTTCCAATTGTGTTTTTTGATGGAGCGGTGTTAGCACAAGGTTGGAACTGGATTATTGTTCCAGGATTTAATCAAAAGCCAATCACATATGCTGTTGCTGTGGGAGTTGAGGCATTAATAGTATTACTGAAACCGTCAGCACAGAATACTGATAATAAATCATTATTGGTAATTGAGGCAGAAACTTTAGTAACGCTTGCGATGGTATTACTGATTTTATGGATTTGTCATTTATTTATTGGGTAAATAAAAAAGGTCACATCCTCAAGGACATGACCATCTCAAACTATATAACTCAACAACTTATTATAGCAAAGGATGGCGGTTGATGTGAATGAGGATGCGGTGATTAAGGCAGCCAAGAAGGAATTAAACAAATGCGGCCGACTAATGCGGCAAGCAGGTAAACGAATGTCAGAACTAAAGTCGCCAGTGTTTGACGCGCAACCCAAAGCACCATCCTTTGTGAACGGTGTTGAGGAGCGGATGGTTAAGCGCATTGACGCAGAAGAGGAACTGAGAGAAATATTGTTAGCCATTCAGCTGTGTGACAACAAGAGCAAGCAGATCTTGTTCGATTTATATGTTGATCCGGCTGAGTATTCAGATGTTCAGACGATGACGCACCTTGGGTACCAATCTTCACGGTATGCCTTTTACAAGCGAAGAGCGTTGTTAAGGTTTGCCGAAGGGTACAAACAAGGTGAAATTTACGAAGAACTGGAAAGAGTGGCAGAAAATCGGAAGGTTACTGGCATACTGTCGTAATCACAAACTAGTTTTAGGGTTATATTGGTAACATGCCAAAGCAACGAAAACCTTCGATTTCTTGTACCTGATGGCAACAGGTGCCGTGATAGGACGTATGGGTGGTTCGATTCCACCACATGGTATAGTGCAATTGGAGCTTGGTGAATTGTCAATTATTGCATACCAAAATAAGCCACTTTTAGAGTTATGTGGTAGAGTTAAAAAGAGCTGAATATTGATGCAGTTAGGAGATGATTGTATGAGATTTGATACTTCTGAATATCCAAAAGGAGAAAAAGCAGTTGATCCCAAAAGGGTAAGACGGTTAAAAATGCTTAGTGTGGTGGCAACTTGTACTTGTGTTTTAATGTATGTTTCATACATTCCGCAAATTATAGCCAATTTTTCTGGACATCCGGTAACACCGATTCAGCCATTTGTTGCTATGATTAATGCGATCCTTTGGACTGGGTATGGTTGGTTTAAAACCTTTAAAGATTGGCCTGTTATTATTGCTAATGTTCCTGGGATCTTTTTCGGTTTGTTTACCGTAATTACTGTATATATCCACTAATGGCACAGAGACACGTTAATGCAGCCCAGTCGTCTGCCACCGTGGTGGAATAGGCAGACACTATTGAGTTCGACTCCAGTACGGGAGACGCGGGGACGTCATGGCAACGTTAGTCTGGTACTAAGTAGGCCAGACATGTGAGGTGCAAATCCTCACCGGTGACATTAATAATATTCAAGCGGTTAGTCATTAGACTGGCCGCTTTTTGTGTGGAGGAGTGCAGACCTCGGTAAAAAGAGTCGTGATGTATAATGGGGGTGTAAAAAAATCACAGAGAACGAGGGTGTCATGAATGGGTCCACTACCAGCATTGCATGATTTTATTGGAATTCTACTAATTCTAAACTTTGCTTACATTTGTTTTCATTTAGCTTACTGGCACGTAAATAAGTTTAAAAAGTGGATTGATCACTTCTCACGTGCTGAAATATTTAATTGGGTATTTTTAGGGATTTTTATTTTTCAAAACGTTGTTGGAATTCTGTATGGCTTATATCGTGGAATAGGACACTAATTAATGGCAATTATTATAACCATTCTCATTGCTGGATTGATTACAGCAATGCTTCTAAAGATAGTCAGCAATAAATCTATGAATTTAAATTTGTTCTTCTTAGCTGTAGCAATTGGTGCGGCGATTCTAATTCATATTATAAAAGCAATATTTAAATAACCTATATCTATTTAACAAAAATAAGTATTATAATAAATATGTAAACTTGAGGTGATAATTAAGGAGGTTCATTATGAATCGAGTTGTAAAAACGTTTTTATATGTGTTTTCTTTCGCCATTATTTTTTCTTTCATTGGTATTTCTGCTAAGGCTGATGTTACGCCGCTTCAAACTCCTAATCCAACTCCTGCTCTGCAAGCAACCGCAACAGATCCTAATAACTTAGGCGTTGTCACAATTGATGCGGGTGTTGTCGCTGGGCTACTTGCCGTAACCAAAGGGACACAAGACGGAACAATTGGAATGACGTATGTGACATTTGCTATTCCGACTTTCGCCTATAAAGAAACTATCCAAGTTTTAATCGATGGAAAAGCGTTACATACTTTTACAGTGGACGGTAGCGCTGGCTGGGCAACAGGAACTGAGACCAGTATTCCGTTTGCTGCCACCGGTGGACACCATCAAATCGTTGTGAATGAAACTGGTTGGGCAACAATGCCTGCAGGACTTCCAGGTGCTGCGTCTGAATCCTTTGATTTTGTCTATTAAGTATTAAATTAAACAGCTGGCACTTATTAGCCTTCAAGTTTACGTGGAATTGAATATCTAATTCAGAAAGACGTTCATTGTGATTAAAGAGATCACAGTGGGCGTTTTTGAGTCGGTTCGTCACCGTGGCGGAATAGGTAGACGCTAATCTAAATCGGACTAATGAGCCGATTTAGAGTAAGAAGACTAATGAGCTTCATGTGAGGTGCAAATCCCTACCGGTGACATCGTGCGCTTTAAACTTAACCAATAAGGATGCAGGAACATCCAATGCGCAGTTAACATTATTAAACGGCCACCTTGTGTGGCATTACATAATAGGCGGTTAGTCATAACGACTGGCCGTTTTTTTGATGCGGCAGAAACGCAGAGGAGTACAGATGGTTAAGACGACAGGCAAGGACGAACAGAAGGATAAAATGACGCCCGAAGAAGTAACGGCAATGGTTAAAGACAATATTAGTAAAGAGACCAATGCATTACTAGACCAGCTACACTGTTCGCTAAAACAGTTCGCTAAAGAGATTGGGACTACAAAACAAACAGTGCAACTGATTCTTGGCAATAACCATAAGCTCAAGCGTAATTGGTATGAGGCAGTTGAGATCAAACTTAAGGAGATTGCAGAAAAGAATGGGGCGAAACTCTCATGACTAAACGTGTTCAACGAGGAATCAGACAGCAGACTGAATACATGACGGCAGCCGAGTACGATAAGGTCAAACGGCACAATGAAGATGAGCGTCTTGAGGCTTCGTCACGCAACATGCCGAAAGGATTGATGTGGTATGTGCCAAGTAACTTCAATAAGGGAGCGTTGTTCGCAAACGATCCACTGCTAAAATTTAAGTTCGTCAAATGATGACAATAACGGGGTGAGTTCACATGAGAGTGATTGTTAGAACACAAGGATATGAAGAGGTAAAGACGCTTGACGGTCAAGCTGTGATAGTTAAGCCTGATGGGATGCAACCTGACAATCTTGTTGATGCTGGTTTTAAACCACTTAGCCATGCAGATACTTCGCGATTATGTCAGTTCAGTAGAATTAATACTTATGAAGAGCAAGTAAGAAACAATGGAAAGGCGATGAAGGTAATGGATAGGTCGGAGAAAGAGTTAATCATCGTTAGCAGAATCGCTAGTGAGAAGATCAGGGTTCAGATGGATAAGGACATTACCTTTGATGAGTTGGGTGTAGCACTTAAACAATTATCCTATCATGCAGTATTGCAATATGCTAAGCACTCAGGACACACCATACAATGGTCGCACAATGCATTGATGGCCATGCTTGATACATCATTAACGGAGATGGAAATACCTGATGATGAGTTATGAAATACAGTAGCCAAGAAGTTAAGTTCTATCACACAGCAGCATGGCGGCGCTGTCGCATGACGGTGCTGACTCGTGACCACGGGCTGTGTCAGTCATGCCTACGGCGTGGTGTGGTACGTGAGGGTCGTGTTGTCGATCATATTGTTGCTTTACGTGATGATTGGTCAAAACGTTTAGAACTAGCAAACTTACAAACGCTGTGTGATGAGTGTCACGATGAGAAACACCCAGAAAGAGCCGCAAACTTCAAAAATAAAGAGAAATACAAGAAACGCCAGCGGATGAAGGAATCTACTGGTGTTTTTCATTTTAAAGCAAATGAAGATTTATGGTAGACATCCCCCCTATGTGTGAAACTTTTTGTTATTAAAATTGCACAACGGTGTGGACCCCCGCGCACAATAAATTCGTTTTTCAATAAAAAAGTAAATGGCACAATCCAGCCTGAAAGGAGATAAAAAATGCCTAGAACAGCAAAATCTGCAGCTCTACACCTTTATGAGGGAAATCCCAATAATCTTACTAAGAAAGAGCTTTATAAACGTCAGAAAAATGAATCAAAACTAAAGGTTTCTCAGGCCAATATTGATCCTCCAAGTTGGCTAAACATGACTGCGAAAAACGAGTTTAAACGGATCACTGCGTTAATGGCTGAAACCGATGTTTTAACAGAAGCTGATATTGGTATTCTTGCACTTTACTGTGATACTTATGCTGATTATTTAGCATATCGACGCCAGATTAAGGCTAACGGGATGCAATCTTCTGGGAAACTAAATGTTTTTATTCGTGAAAAGCGAAACGCTGCACAGCTACTTGACAAGTTAGGCAGTGAGTTAGGACTATCACCTGGATCACGTGCTTCACTAGCAATTCGTATGAATGATGATAGTTCTGGAAAGGCTGATGAACATGACGAGTTTGACTAAGCCTGTCCTAGAGATGAACGTTAATGAACTTAACCAATGGTGGAAGAACTATCAAAAAGGAATGCTCGGATGGAACTATCTTAAAGACCCAGCGCCTAAACTGATGACGACGCTTTACGCAGAAATGGTCGTGGAAGGTGATATTCCTGCGTCGAAAGAAAATATCTTGGCCGCTAATCGTCATTTAAAAGATTTAAAGCGGCAGGATGATGCGGACTTTCCATGGCGATTTGATGAATCACGGGCTTGGCGACCAATTAGGTTCATTGAAGAAAAGTGTCAGCCGTCAAAGGGTGACTTCAATAAAATTGTTATGCAACCTTGGCAGCACTTTGTTATCGGATCATTGTGTGGATGGGTATCGAAAGACACTGGCTACCGAAGGTACCGTGAAGCCGTGATTTTTGTTGGTCGTAAAAACGGTAAGACCACCTTTATGTCAGGTTTTGGTGACTACATGACCGGCTGGGACGGGGAAAAAGGTGCTGACGTATACTTCTTAGCCAACTCCATGAAGCAAGCAGGCAAGCTGTTTGGCGAAGCTAAGAACATGATTGACGCATCAGATTTTCTTTCTGATAGGTTCGTTACAACCCGATCAGAAATTAGGCATCCAAAGACAAAGTCCACCATCTACGTTATGTCATCTGAAAAACATGATAAGGACGGCGAGAATGCTCATTTTGTGGCTTTTGATGAAATTCATGCATATAAGGACTATGACCTCATTAACGTCATGAAACGTAGCCGTGGCACCCGGAATCAGCCACTTATTGTTTACATCACCACTGCTGGAACAGTTCTTGATGGCCCACTGATGAATTTTGTTGAAGCGGGGAAAGAGTGCCTTGAGAATTATGATGATGACCTAGATGAGCGGACCTTTTATTTTTTGGCCAAGTTAGATAGTGCTGATGAAATTAATGATCCAGAGATGTGGATTAAAGCTAATCCAAATATGTGCCTGATGAAAACGGCTGATATGATTACCGATTTCAAACAGGACAGACGGGATCCTGCACAGCTCTCTGACTGGGTTACTAAACAGTTCAATTTGTTCTCTGATACAGATGAGTTGAGTTTCGTCAGCATCGACACATTGAATCGTAACAATAAATCGATAGATCTGAATAGGTTGGCTGGTCGCGAGTGTATTGGTGGGTTTGATTTATCAGAGACGGAGGACTTCACTGCTGCGGCCCTCGAGTTCCCTTTGGATGACGGTTCGGTTTATGCGATGGTAAAATCATGGATTCCACAACGAAGGTACGACGAAGACAGCAATCAAAGGCGACTTGATGAATGGGTTAAATCTGGCGACTTAGAGATTATTCCAGGTGATTATGTTAATTATCAGTATGTATTGGATTGGTTCAAGGAACAGTCACGGAAGTACCGTATTTCAGTAATTAAGTATGACCCAGCCAAGGCTTTGCAGCTTAATCAAGCACTACATGATTATGGGTTCGTAACGGATGAAACTCGCCAAGGATTCATCACATTAAGTGGTCCATTGCAGAACCTAAAAGAACTGTTTTTGGATGGTAAGGTTATTTTCAACAACTCAAAAATCATGCGTTGGTACATTAACAACGTTCGATTGGTTAAGGACCGTAACGATAACTGGTTACCGTCTAAGCAATCACGCAGGCGACAGATTGATGGCTTTGCCGCCTTGCTTGATGCTCACGTTAAGGTGGTTCAAATGCTTTCACGGGCACAAAGCAAGCGGAATATTTCGTTCGTTTCATTTAAAAATTTGCAATAACTGGAAAGGAAGTGAGTGTTACGGGGATTAAAGATAGATTTCAGCAACTGTTTTCAAAAAACGAAGCAAAAAAAGAAGGTTCGGGTCATCTTGAAGAGTTAACTGGTGTCAGGTTCTTTGGTTGGGGTAATTCGACTATCGAAAATAACGAATTGATTTTTAGCATTATTTCGCGGCTAGCAAACACGATGTCATCATTACCAATTCATGAATATCAGAATTACAAAGAGCAAAACACCGACATACTACGCCTGCTAACGATTAGCCCAAATGCAAATGTTACTGGTAGCCAGCTGATTAACAATTTAGAAGTATCTCGGAATGAACACGGCGACGGTTATGCATTAATTGAACGAGATGTACGTTTTAAACCAGTTAAAATTTGGAACTTGCCATATGGTTCAGTAACACCAATGGTTGAAAAAAAGACTGGATTGCTATGGTTTAACGTAACGGGGCAAACCAAGAATCTAGTTGTGCCTAATTCCGACATGATTCATGTTAAGCACATTTCTGGTCCGGAACGACTTACGGGTATTAGCCCACTGGACGTATTGAAAGGAACTATGGACTTCGATAGTGCCGTTCAAAAGTTTTCAATGAATGAAATGTCAAAGATGGATGCATACATCGTGGATTACGATACGAATGTGGACGAAGAGAAGCGTAAGCAAGTCATCGATGACTTCAAGACATTCATTCATGATAATGGCGGTGTCTTATTCTCGGAGCCTGGAGTAACGGTTAAAAAGCAAGCCCGTGATTTTGTTCCGTCTGACCTAGCGAGCACCGATTCGATGTTTAGAATTCGGGTAGCCAATGCTTTTGATACGCCGGTTTCATTTTTAAATGACCAAACAGGGCAGGGATACGCATCTAATGAGCAATTGATGACACAATTTGTTCAGATGACCTTAGTGCCCGTCGTTAAGCAATACGAAAGCCAATTCACTAAATTACTTACGCCACAAGAGCTAAGTGCAGGCTGGTATTTTAAATTTAACGTTAACGCCTTACTGCGTGGTGATACACAGTCACGGACGGCGTTATATACTGCAATGATTCGTAATGGTATCGCCACGCCAAACGACTTAAGACGCTTGGAAGACTTGCCACCATCTAGTGATAAGCACGCAGACCAATTGTGGATTTCGGGAGACCTATATCCGATTGATACTGATCTTGAACAGCGAAAGGGGGTGAAAAGTAATGGACCAGGAAAAGAAAAGCAAGTTTTGGCAGATGAGGCAGTTAAACACGACAGAGGCTAACGTATACATCGATGGAGAGATTGTTAGCCAGGAATGGGAGGATTCAGATACATCTGCTGCGGGGTTTAGAAATGATTTGAAACAGCTTGAAGATGTAAAAAAAATCAATTTACACATCAATAGTCCAGGCGGTTCAGTGTTTGAGGGAATCGCAATTTATAACATGTTGAAGCAAAGTCCCGCAACAATTAACACGTATGTTGACGGAGTAGCGGCATCAATCGCAAGTGTCATCGCAATGGCAGGTGACACTATTTTTATGCCCAAAAATGCAATGCTGATGATTCACAATCCGTGGAACATCGTTGCTGGGAATGCAACCGATCTTCGTAAGGCAGCGGATGATTTAGATCAAGTGGCTAAGGCTAGTGTTGTAACCTATCTCGAAAAAGCAGGCGATAAACTAACCGAAGAATCACTTAAGCAGATGTTGGATGACGAAACATGGTTAACGGCTGATGAGGCAGTTCAAAATGGGCTGGCCGACGAAGTTATAGCATCAAATCAGGTTGCCGCCTGCTTAACTACGGAAAATGTCACACAATTTAGGCACGTGCCTAAGCAATTGATTGCAGAGAAAAAGCAAGGGCTGACTCAGACCAAGCGACAAGCAATTGCCGATGAGGCTAAACAGCACCAACAAACAACGACAACAATTCTAGGAGGAATTATCTAATGAGTGCTACTTTATTTGAAATGAAAGAAAATCTGACTACTTTGGGAGCTCAGATGAATAAGATTGACGACGAATTACAACAAAAGGCCATGGATCCAGCTACCAGTGCTGAAGACTTGGCTCAATTGCAAGGAACTAAGGACACACTTCAAAAGCGTTTCGACATTGTAAATCAGCAATATAAAGAAATGAACGCTGACCAAAAGAAGCGTTTGGAAAATGAAGACGTGACAGTTCCAGATGACCCTAAGCAAAAGGCAATTCATGCATATGCATCATTAATTCGTCACACGATGCGTCCAGATGATGCTAAGGCGGCCATGGAATGGAACAAGATGCGTGAATCACTTAATGATGACGCAGCCTCTGCGGGTGCTTCATTCTTGCCAGTCAACGTATCAAATCAATTAATTACTGAACCATTGGCAACAAATCCGTTACGTAACGATGAAGTCGTTACCACCATCCCTAACTTAGTATTGCCACGGATTGCATTCGTAACTGGAGATGATACTTGGGATGACGTAAACGATGGTGATGTTGCTAAGGAATTGGGGCTGAAAGGTGACAAGGTCACATTTGGACGTCATCAAACACGAGTACGTGCAGGCATTTCTGATACCATTCTTTATGGTTCAGACACCGCTTTAGTTGAATACGTTAACAACGCATTGCGTTCAGGTCTGGCATTAAAGGAACGAAATTCTGCGTTCTCAACGAGTCCTAAAACCGGTGCAGAACACATGAGCTTCTATGACACCACAGTTGTTAAGATTAAGAGTGTCGCTGGAACGGACCTGTATGAAGCAATCACTGATGCACTTGCTGATCTTGACGATGCTTTCCAAGATAATGCCAAGATTTATATGACTCGCAAGGACTACAACTCGATCATTAAGACTCTAGCTAACGGTAGTGCCACCTTGTTTAACGCACAGCCCGAACAAGTTCTGGGCAAGCCGGTTGTATTTACGTCAGCAGCTACTACTCCAGTGGTTGGAGACTTCCAATACGCACAAACGAACTATGATGTCGCTGATGCTTTGTACGAACAATACAAGGACCACGACAAGGATATTAACTACTTCCAAGTTGAAGCGTGGTTCGATCACCAGATTAAGCTAGCATCTGCATTCCGTTTGGCAACCGTTGCGTCAAAATAACCGCCCCGTCAGGCAATACGTCTAACACAGGCGGGGATGATAACGACACGCCAGATACTTTTGATCCAAATGGTTCCGTAAAGCCGACAGCAAATCAAACAATTTCTGATATTACGGCGTGGCTAGAGGCTCACAAGATTAATCATACTGGCAAGACAGCAAAGGCGGACTTATTAGGATTAGTGCCAACTGATTAATGGGAGGTGACTGGCATTGGAATTAACCGAGTTAAAAAGTGCGTTGCATATCGATGGCGATGAAGATGACAGTCAGTTGGAGCGGTTTTTAACGGCGGCTGAACATCGAATTCAAGGGATGATTGGCACAAATTATCCAGGATTTTACGAAATTGAGGGGAATAAGCAAGAATATGAAATTGCCTTAATCATGCTCGTTGATCACTGGAATAAGACACGTTCTGCGACCTCGGAAAAGCAACTAACCGAAATCCCGTTTGGTGTTCGAACTTTTGTCCTATCTTTGCGGCCAGCATATCAGTTGTACTCACAGGTGCAGGAGGAAACTGAAAATGTCCATAGCTGAAAGCGGTGAATTGACTCACCATATCAAGATTATTAAGCAGAGCAATAGTACTGAACGGGATGAGTATGGTGATTTTGTTCCAACAGAAAAAGAAGTAACTAGAATGTGGGCAAAGCAACGTTCGTTAACGGCAAATGAGGTGGCCGCAAACATCAGCACATTATCTGAGCAAGTACAGTTTGTCATTCGTCATCGCTTTTCGGACCAGATTGAAATCACAACTGATATGCAAGTGTCTGACAACGAGAAAGTGTATGAAATCGTTGACTATAATTCGGATGAAAGCTACGGAAAATGGGATGTGATTATTTGCAAACGGAGAAAGTCAGGTAATCAAGATGTCGTTTGAAATTGATGATAATATAATGGTCGCATTACAAGACGTAGGCGTTAAATATGATTTGATCGAGCGCAAAGCAGTTAAAGCGGCGTCCATACCAGTTGCTGATGGATTACAAAGCAGAACGCCTTATGAGTCAACGTCTGACAGATCATGGAAAGCACAGCGTGATTATGACAAGGCGACTGGCCATAAGACAAAATTTAAACACATGCGTGATGATGTGGTTGTTTCAGGCTTTGATCAATTCGGGCATATTAACATAGGTTGGGGAAAGGATACGTATTGGCGGGTTCATTTTGTTGAACTAGGTACGGTTAACATGCCTGCAAATCCATTTATTTCGGCGGCAATTGCTGAATTACAAGATGCTTATGTAGGGACATTAGAAGCAGAACTACGAAAGGGGTTGAAATTATGAATTATGATTTACCAATTTCGGTTAATGCAGTGATGTTGCTAAAGAGCATTGATGTTTTTACGGATGATAATCTATTTGAAAATCAGCAAGTTCCACAGTCGTTCTTATCAGCACCAACCTTTCCGTTTATTACGGTCGAAAGTTTGCCAACAACTGATTCTGAAAATGCCAGTAATCGACGACACTCGGAGTATCAGCAGTTTCAGTTAGATATGTACCACACGACCAATAAAGAATTGGTTGCGTATAAACGTAGAATTGAAGACTTGTTTAGCAGCCATGATTTTGGCTGCTTTTTTTATGAATCCGGCCATGATTTGTCAATGAACGCAAAACGAGCAACGTGGCGCTTTTCAAAACTAATTAATTATGAGGTGAAATAAATGGCAACAACAAAAAAGGCTGATTTGGCTTCGTCCGGTTTCAGCCGTGCTCTTATGGGAATCCTGGACCAAGATGACAATGTAACTAAGGTGATTATTATCGATCGTCATTCAGGTGGGACAATTGAACTCAAAACATCTGGTTTCCAGGGGCAAGGTAATACGGTCTTTGCTTCAAATATTTCTTATTGGATTTCAAATCCTGGTGTTGGTACTGGGAAGGTGGAATTGACTTTAGCGTCATTACCAAGTGAAGTAGCAACGGAAATCCTTGGCGATGAACTAAATGAAGACGGCGTTTATGTCACTAAAGGGACTGTTAAGGAACCTTATGTAGCCATCATTGGTGAAACTCAGGATTTGCATAATAATCTTGCTTATGTTGGGATTGCTAAGGCCAAATTTGGGACCACGGATGGTGATGATCTTAAAACTGGTGACGATAAAGGAATTAAGCCTGAAAATGTTTCAATTTCTGGTACAGCAATTACACGAACTGACAACGTTTTAAAGGCAAAGGCAACCACGAGCGATGCTGGTGTAACGTTAAAGACATTTGCAAAGCTAATGTTCCCTGGCTTTACGGGTGATTTGCCAGCAACACCAGATGAATTGCCAAATGATCCTGATAACACGGGTCATCTTGGCAATGGCGCGGGTGATGGTTCAAGCAATACCGCTACCACGGTGGATAATAAACCAACTGTTTAATTGAATATACGTCGCCATTTAAATACACAATGCTGATGATCAGGGCGGCCAACTCGGAGGGGAAATATGTTATTAAAAATTGAATTGCATGATCAAAAAGATGGCGGGAAATCTGTTTATGAAAACACCCGGGTTAAATTTGGTTTAGTAAAAAAGGTCATGAAGTTCATGGCCGATGACGAAAAGCAACGTAATCGTGTACAAGTATTACGAAGCAAACTAGACGACAAGGTGATTACACGCGCAGAAGAAAAGGAACTGGATACACTTATTGATGCCCAAAATATGGGTGCCGTTACGGCTATGGAAGAACTAGTAGTTGCCTTAATCGATAACCCAAAGGTTACTGTAGACACCTTAGATAATGGATTAGAGTTGGATACTGGAACTGACCAATTGCGTAAAGTGCTAAATGATGCTATGGGTGGTTTAAAGGCGGAAGCAGAACATCCAGCAAAAAAATAACAGCAGAGGAAGCTCTTGCAACGCTAGATAGTTATACTAAACAATTCTTGGATAATGGAATCTCGTTTAAGGACGTTGACGACATGGACTCTGAGAGCTTTTTTGATTATCTGGACAGAAGTTCTAGCGAAACCTCTGCAACACATGAAGTCTCAGGTGCAGACTTCTACGCAAACTTTTAGAGAGGAGGTAAGCAATGGCAGATTCTGGACGTCCTTTAGGATCAATGATTGTTAGTTTAGGCATGGATGGGTCCCAATTTGAAAATGGATTAAAGAATATCCAAAATCAATTTAAACTAGCAAAATCAGAAATGCAGGCCAATCTTGCCTCGCTTTCTGATACATCAACGGCATATGACCGTGCCTCTACTAAAGTTGAAAGCCTCACTAAGGTTATTGAAACAAATGATGCACAGATTAAGTCTTTGACAAACACGTATGAAAAACAGGTTGCAGCGCATGGACGCTTTGGCGATGCAGCATTGCGAACGGCTACCAAAATTGATAATCTCGAACGACAACAATCTAATTATCGCAATGAACTTGAACAATCAGAGCGAGCCATGAAGGACGCTGAAAATGGTACTCAGAGTTTTCGTGATCAAATTGACCGAATGCAGCGGGAAATTAAATCTTCCGTGGACGCATTTAAGTCACAAGGGAATGCTGTTCAAGCTAACGTAGCCGAATATCGGCGGCTAGGAAGCGAAATTCAAGCATATGATAGTTTAATTACCTCGGAGAAGGTAAAACTAAATGACTTGATTGAAACTAAAGGCGCTGATGCAACACAAACGCGAGAACAAGCAACACGGATTAGTGAGTTAGAATCGGCACAAACTATTGCCCAGTCTCGTTATGATGGACTGGGTAAATCAGTTGCTAATGTTTCAGAAGGACATGCTAAAGCGGCGGATAATATAAATCGAGTTAGTAAAAACATTTCCTCAGCAGGTGATCAAGTAAAGTCAGCCGGTCAATCAATGACCGGTTTTTCTTTGGTTACAGGAGCAGCCATGATTTATGGCGTTAAACAGTCGGCAGAGTTCCAGAACAAAATGGTCGAGATTAAAAACTTGATTATTACAGGTGGTGAATCTGCAAAGGCTGCTATTAGCGGCGTAAAAACGATGTCAAAAGATGCGCAAACTTACTCAGAAAAGTATGGAGTTTCAGTCGAAAAAATTGGAACTGGATATGAAGATCTTGTTAAACGTGGGTATTCATCACAGCAAGCTATTGGTGCAATGAAAACTGAATTACAAGGTTCAGTTGCATCTGGAGATGATTTTAATGATGTAGTTCAGGTTGCCTCTCAAACAATGGAATCGTTTGGCTTAACAACCGATCGTGCCGGAAAACAAATTCAAAGTTCTGCGTTGATGTCAAAAAACACAAAAACAGCCGTTAATGAATTAGCTTTTGCCGCTGATAAAACGTCAACAGACTTCCAAAGTCTTGGTGTGGGTATGAGTTATGTTGGATCAACTGCGCATACTGCAGGGCTATCGCTATCAGAGACATCAGCGGCAATGGGGATTCTTTCTAACAACGGATTAGAGGCTGATAAGGCTGGTACAGGGTTACGAAAAGTAATCAATTCCATCACTGGAGCTTTAAAAGATACTGGTGGAAATGCAGATGCCTCCGCTAAAAAGGTGAACTCTTATACACAACAAATTCAAACTCATCAACAAAAATTAGACCAATTGACCAAATTGGCGGGAGAGTTACCGAATAAAAATAGCAAGGCTTATGAAAACGAAGCTAATCAGATTGACAGAGAAAAACTCAAAATTTCGCAACTTAATTCAAATATGGAGGCCGCTAAACAAGCGAAGCCAGCCAAGAATGCTTTAATCCAATTAGGAATTAATCCGCAAGAATTAACTGATGCTCATGGCAAGTTGAGATCAGTATCCGACATTATGGAAATAATTAATTCAAAGACAAAAAACATGGGCCAAGGTCAAAAGGCAGCCATTTTTACACAGCTCTTTGGAACGACAGGGCAACAAGCTGGAGCTATTTTAGCGGAAAATGCAGGAAGGGTTAGGGATTTAAATGCCGAGGTAGCTAAGGCACCGAAAAATAGCTATGTAGAACAGCTTTCTGGAAAGAACATGCAGTCTGCTGAGAATCAGATGAAACGGTTCAAAGAAACTGTCAACGTGTTGGCTATGACCTTTGCCAATACTTTACTACCAGCAATCACTAAAATTGTTCATGGCTTTACTGATTTGCTAAGCGGCATGACTAAATTAAGCCCTGGCATGAAAATCTTTGTGTCATTTGGAGCTATTGCGGCTGCTGCATTAGGACCATTACTAATGATCATCGGCAGCGTTGCAAAAGGAATTTCTGCATTAGCAGTGGGGATTGGTTTTTTAGTCGAACACGGATCGGCTATTGTGGCGTTCGCCACCGGTCCTGTTGGAATTGCAATTGGAGTGGTCGCGGCTTTAGGGGTTGCGTTCAAACTGGCATACGATCATATAAAGCCTTTCCGAGATGCGGTTAACAACGTGGCTAATGATGTTAAAAAAGCATTCGCTAAAATCAGTGAAGCGGTAAAAGCAATTTTTACTCTCTTTACAAATGACGATGCCTCGAAAAAGTCAGGAAATGCAACAGGAATCTTAAGCAAGATATTGCCCGTTGGGACGTTACCACTTGTTTTATCTAGTGTATTTGCGATAAAAAATGCGTTTGAAGGTCTTAAACAAGTTTTTAAAACGATCGGGTCAACGGCAACAGGGCTATGGACCGCGTTAACGGGAAATTCTAAAAAAGCACGTAGTTCTTTAGAAGATATTTTCCCTAAACCGGTCGCGGATGTGCTGGTTGGGACATTTAAATATATCGGTTCTAGTTTTAAAGCAGTTAAAGATGACATTGTTTCGGTTGCAAAGTCAATTGGACAAACGTTATCGCCGATATTTTCAGGGATTGGGGACTTGTTTGGCAAAACAATCTCTGGAATGGAAGACTTTTGGAATCAACACGGTGCTTCAATCAGCCATGCCTTTAAAAATGTGTTTGGCGGAATCGTTAGCTTTCTTGGAGCTAACATGGCGACAATAATGACTGTCGTTCGGGTAGGATTAGATCTTGTTTCCGGAGTCATTAAAGCTGTCCTTGATGTTATTAGAAATGTGTTTTCCGCAGTTTGGGGAAACATAGAGGAAATTTTCCGCGGTGCCTTTAAAATTATTCAAGGCGTCTTAGAAGTATTTGCTGGCCTTTTTACTGGAAACTGGAGTGAGTTATGGGACGGCGTTAAAAAAATTGCTTCTGGTATTTGGGATGGAATTCAAGGGGTTGTTAAAGGAGCTTTGAACCTAATCGTTGGTTTCATCAATGCTGGTATTGATGGCATTGACAAAGTATCTGAATTTTTTAGTGGTCATGCTACTAATATTCACCATGTGCCCAAGCTTGAACATGGTACAGATGGCCACGAAGGCGGGCCAATGATCGTTAACGACGGTAAGGGCGCGCATTATCAAGAATTGATTGTTACACCGGATGGCTCAGCTCATCAATTTAGTGGGCGAGATTTATTTATTCCATATGCACCAAAAGGGACACAAGTTATTCCAGGAGAGCAAACCTATCAATACAACCGCCAACTAGGGATTCCACATTATGAAAATGGAATTGGAGGGGCAACCGACTGGATCAAAGGAAAAATATCTGATATTGGCTCGTGGATTGGTGACAAGTACGAGGCTATTGATAAATTCTTGAAGGACCCTCTAAAGGCATTGTCAGGCATTTGGCAAAAAGCCACAGAAACAATTAAATTAACCGCCGGCGACTTTTCCGACGAGTTTGGTAATGGAGCAGGTACCTACATTATAAAATCAGCGGTGGATTGGTTTAAGAAAATTTTGGATAAGGCCAAAGATGAGATGGCTGCCCCAGCTGGTTCGGGTGTTCAACGTTGGCGAGATACTGTTAAACACGCCTTAGAAACCCTAAAAATGCCCACAGGGGACGATTACATTAATCATATTTTAAAACAAATTGAGACAGAGTCTGGTGGGAATGAAAAAATTACTCAACCAGGCGCTGACCCGGATGGTGACGGTTCAGGCCCTGCCATTGGCTTAATGCAGACTAAACGCAACACTTTTTTGGGACATGCTTTACCGGGCCATGGAGATATTTTTAACGGTTATGACAACCTATTATCAGCACTTAGTTATGTCCGTGATCGGTATGGTATTAGTGGAATCTTGTCAGTCTTGGGACACAATCATGGATATGCTAACGGTGGATTTGTTTCCGAAAATCAAATGATTGAGGTTGCCGAAGGTAATAAGATGGAAGCGATTGTTCCAATGGACATCGGTAAGCGCCCACGGGCTATGCAAATTCTTTCACGGATTCATGAGCAATTTGGCGATAAACAGGCCAGCGACGTTTCTATCAATGGGACAGATACGTCCGGGATGGGAAAGGTTGCAAATGGATCAGGTTAATCAATTACAACAGCAGAACACTTTGTTACAGAGGATTATTGATTTAATTGCGTCTAACGATAGTTCAACAGGGTTGGCACAGCTTGTTTCTAACATTAATCGAACTAATCTTGATGGAAAAAGACTACATTCTATGACTACCTTGGGATGATAAGGAGAAATGAAAAATGGAATTGCCAGAACTATATATACAGAAACGTGGACAGCCAGAAGTGGCGGTCAGCGATGTATCAGGTCTTCATTTTACGGGTCTTACTTTACAATCGCCGCAGCCAATTGAAAATACATTGTCTGCTGTAGCTGGTGTTGATGGTCAGCTAATGCAAGGGCCAATAAGCTTTGGGCCACGGACTGCAACAATTGGTTTTTATTTTGAAACTAATGGTGAGTATGACTTTCAATTGGCGTGTCATGAAGCATGGAAAATGCTGTTTTCTCGATCGTTGATTCGTTTTAGAGATAATCGTGAACCGGGATTAGTTATGTATGGTGCGGTGAAACCGTTTGATATTTCTCGTATCAGTTACTACGATATGACCTATTCGCCAGAGTTTGAATTGCTTTTTCCATTTCGTCAGACAATTCAACCGTCTGATAAGTTAACATCGCCAGAAATAGGGTTGAACTTGTTAGTTGATGAAATGCCACCATATCATTTCACAACGACTGATTTTGAAGTGTTTAATCCAAGTGATATTGATATTCAGCCGTGGGAACAGTGCCACGCTCTAACGATAACGTTAAAAGGCAGTGGAACCCCTAAAATTGAAAATGAAACGACCGGTGAAAATTTCGAGCTACGCCGTTCAATTAGTGATGGCGATGTTTTATGCATTAATGGTGTGTCTCCAATATTGAATGGAACTACGATTGATAAAGATACCAATCACGGAACGTTAATTTTAGTGCAAGGAAAAAATCATATTGTTGTTACTGGTTGCAGCAATATTGACATTACATTTAGCTTTCCATTCCTGTACTTCTAATGGAGATTAAGAAGGCATTTGTCAGAGACAGGAAAAACCAGTATGAAGAAACTCTGACAAGTATCCAACGCGACACTTTTACGATCAATCAACAAAAAAACCAAACATACGAACTTTCCTTTACTGCATTTGCGGATGGTTCATTAGCGTACTCTTTGTTACAAGAGGGAAGTTCGATTGTTTTTGATGGTCAGGAATTTGTTGTGCAACAGACTAAAGGTAGTTTTGATGGGATTAAAGAATCAATGGATATAACCGCAACTCACGTGATGTATGAGTCCAAAAATATTCGAATTTACACAAAAAATGCAGGTAATCGAAACTATTCTGTTTCGGATATCATGCATTTGTTTTTTGACAATAACGATCAAGGATTTACTTGGGAAGTTGTGGGATCATTTGACAGTGTCGAATTGCAGGATTTAGGGAATGGTAGCGGAAAAGACGCGCTTGATAAATGTGTGAGTGAGTTTAACGCAGTTATTGGTTGTAATAATCGCCATTTGATTATTTATTCGGCAGAGGCTTTTAGGCATGACGTTGGTAGGACGATTCATTACTTGCATGATTCGGCTTCGATGACTGTCTCTACTGATATTAGTAGTTTGCAAAATATTGCGATGTGTTATGGGAAGACGCAAGATAATTCTGACGACAATAATAAAGAAACGACGTATGTATTTCCACCGTTCATTGCTCAAGATGATCAATCTATTGCGCGGTGGGGCAAACACCCTGGTGAAGATGTTAGTGATGAAAGATTTACAGATTCAAATTCAATGCGCCAATATGCATTAAATAAAATGCAAGCACAACCTTTAACAGTGGTTGAAATGAATCTATCCACGAAGATAGAAACGAAACTGGGAGATGTTTGGCTTTTAATCAATAAAAAGGGCAATTTTCAAACGAAAGTAACGGTTGACGGTGTAAAGTCCTATCCAATGGTGGAGAATAAGTTTCCTGAAATAACGTTAGATAACTCTTATCAAACACTTTATGATTACGATTCTGCAATGCAACAGCGAATGAATGATGCAATTCGCGGTATTGAAGAGCTTAATAGCCAGAAGAATGACTGGGCTCCTGACATTGCTATTTTGCCGAAAGTTGGTGAAGTAGATGACTGACATTAGGCCTGTGGCACTTCCGGGAACAGAGCAGCAGTTTTACCCGCAAACGCACGTTAATGCGGTTATCGGATTAACTGGCCAGTTCTTGTATACCCAAATTAAGCCGTTGCTTGACTGGAAGGATATTGCCAATAAACCAGACCTTGTTACACAGAACGATCTGAAAACTGCCATTGATGGGATTCAGGTGCCAACCATCACTTGGGCCAGTATTCCAGACAAGCCTGATTTAGCCACCAAAGCTGATGTAGCTAGCGCAGTGGATGCGGTAAAAGTACCTGACGTGAGCGGATTGGCCAAACAGACTGATCTCGCGTTAACTCAAAAGTACGGGTTGCCAATCAACTACTGGATTAACAAAACGCAGACAGTCGGGAAGTCATTAGATTCTAATGGCTTGCCGACGGTTAGTAACGCTAAGGCAATCACTTCGGATTTGATCGCTTATGATTCGGCGGCACAGTTAGTTTGCGTCGGCTGGGGCGCTGAACCCAATGACCAACTGACTGTGGCTTACTTTGACGCCAACAAAAAGTATTTAAGCTCAACCATCTGGACCATCACGGCTAAAGGAACCGGTGACCGCCCCCGGTCAATCATTGAGTTCTACAAGTACGCTGTTGCTTCTACGGCCTACATCCGGATTAGTTGCGGGTACAGCGATTCACCACAATGCATGGTGGTTAGCGCTGTGTTTGAGCAACATGATTTCGTGCCGGCTTTAGCCGATTTGGAAGACAACCAATATCCGATCATAACAGATTTATCTGCCAACGTTACGCCATTTAATGCCAATTGGCAGGTTGGCAGCGCGGTGGCGGAGGAAGTTCGTTTGTCTGCCACTAGCGGATATCTAAAGGTCAACGCAGCGGTTTTAAGTGCTAGTGAACAAGCTGCCAATGTCCAATGGGATGCCATTAATGTTACCGGCTTGACGGATACACCTAAGCTGGCAGTTGATAAAGTGGTCGGCATTGGTGTGAGCCAAGTAAACGCCGGGGTTGGCAACGTGGTGATGTCTGGTTTAGTTACGGGCGGTGTGACGTTAGGTGCCACATACATGTTTAGTGTTAGCAGTTGGTACCCACGGGCGATTGACGCGCGGATTCCACTTAAATACTAGAGAGGAGGTGTAGTTACGACATTACTTGATCAAACGCAACAGTATTCCTATTTAGCAATGACGTTCGATGAAATCAAATGGCCTGCTCCGACAATCAGTCATTTAATCGCTTCGAATAATGGGGTCAACTGGACTGAGTTA
>NZ_BQXN01000029.1:0-320 GCF_045862745.1 Furfurilactobacillus entadae
CGTCCTCGTTTTCGCGCACGCAGACCTTCAATGCCAAATTGTTCGAACCGCGTTTGCCAAGATAGGATTATTGCAGCACTTGGTATGTTGAAATGTAACGCAGTTACTCTATAGGAAGTCTGGTGCTGTTTCATCCAGTTTAATACTTGTTGCTTAAAGTCACTAGAATAGATCTGTTTCCTATGAGTACCTTCTAATCCTTCAACACCATACGTTTGAAATTTGTTAACCCAGTCAATAATTGTTTGTCTACTCGGAATATCGTATCTGTGGGTCAATGTCGTACTACCAATGCCCGCTAAGTATTCAGCGACAATTTT
>NZ_BQXN01000029.1:374-24220 GCF_045862745.1 Furfurilactobacillus entadae
TGCTTTAAATTCATAATTATATTTAGCCATAGTAAAACCCCCAGAGTTGGATTTTGTCCAACTCTGGGGGTTCACTTCAAGTTAGCCGTTTTTGTTTGGTCTGTAGTGGTGGGGGATTTTAGTTAGCGAATGGTGCGGCAATTTCCCGAAAGCACGTTATTTTTGCTTAAAATCAAGTATAATTAAAGCACTGATTTTTATGGACCTTAAGTGGCCGAGAATCTGGTAAACTGATAAAGCTTGTGTTTTCCTAAAGCTTATTTACATGAATTTTTTTAGCAATAAAGCGCGGTACACTAGTAGCTTAGAGCAACGTTCGAATTTAAAAAAGAATTGAGAAGTTTATGTCTAAAAAAGAGTCAACAACAAACGATGAACAATTACCGACTAGAAAGCAGTATCGCCGGCGTCAACAACGACGGGAACTGTTTGGTCGCTTTGGATTACACGGGGAGCCAAAGGCATCTGAAACGGAAGAAACGCCAGTTCAACCTGAATCAGAAGTAAATGACACAGCGTCATTAGCAGAGGAGCAGGCGGAAGAACATAAGGCTGCGGCAACTCCAGAGGCTGTGGATGAACCCGCTAAAGAAGCGGAATCAGTTGCGACAATGGCGAGTGCGGCCGCAGATAAGCCAACTGCGACGGCGTCAACGGCAGAACATGATGACCACCAAGCGATGTCAGCTGCCGTGTCTGCGGCAAAGACACCACACGTCATTTCCAACCAATGGGCTGGTTATGGCGATCAAGCGACGCCACAAAGTGTCACCAGTGAAGCACCACGTCCGCTGGAGGATCTGCTGAACGGGACGCAGGTGATTACACCGGTGACAAAACACATGGTGAATGAGGTAACGTCAGCGGCGAAACCAGCTGATAGCGCGGCAACCGTGGTGACACCAACATCAGGAAACGAGCAGGCTGACGGTGACAAACCGGTCGCGTCTGCCGAACCTGTACAGCACCAGCAGGCGTCACCAGTTGCCTCTCAAGCAGAGGTGACTGAGGCGCCCGTTGAGGCGGTGACATCGACATTGTCTGAACCAGATGAACCGTTGCGGACGGTTCCAAAGGCAACGGTCCATGATGAAGATCTGGGCGCCATTGTTGAACAACCAGGGTTTGAAGCGGGGGATGTTTCTGACCAGGAGCAGATCCTTCGCGGAACCGGGTGGATGACCGCGGCCAGCATCACATCACGGGTGTTGGGCGCGCTGTACATCATTCCGTGGGTTATGTGGTTTGGAACGTTTTATAACCAAGCGAACGCACTGTTTTCAAAAGGGTACAACGTGTACTCTATTGTGTTAATGGTGTCGACGGCGGGGATTCCTGCCGCAATTTCAAAGTTGATTGCCCATTATAATGCCCTGAATGAGTATGGGGTGGGGTTCCGGTTGTTTAAACGGGGGATGATGCTTTCCCTCATTACCGGGATCGTGGCTGCTTTGTTATTGTGGATCTTGGCACCATCACAGCTATTGACCACCGGTGATCCGAATGTCATTCCGGTCTTGCGGTCACTCACGTTAGCAGTCTTTGTTTTCCCAACGTTGTCCATGATGCGCGGTATGTTCCAGGGGTATCACATGATGGCCCCCAGTGCGATTTCGCAGTTCATTGAACAAGTTGTCCGGGTCATTTATATGCTGTTAACAGCCTACTTGATTATGGAAGTGGGTAACGCACCGGCGAAAAACTGGCCACACACGGTTGTGCAATCAACATTTGCAGCCGGACTAGGTGCCATTGTTGCCGTTGGCGTTTTGGCTTACCAGATGTGGCGTTATCGTGGTTACTTCAGAAATAAAATTGCGGGCTCGCAAGAAGGCATCATCATGTCCACGCCACAATTGCTGAAGCAGATCATTTGGCAGGCGATTCCATTTACGATCGTGCCAAGTGCCATTGCGATTTATCAATTATTTGATCAAATGACGTTCTTTAAAATTATGCACGTTACGTCAAACTTGAGCTATGCGGCGCAAAATACGCTGTATGCGTACTTTGATTTTAATGCCAACAAGATCATCATGATCACGGTTTCGTTGGCCTCGGCCTTAGCGGCAACGGCGATTCCGTTATTGACGGAGGCGCACACGTTAAAGGATAATTCCGGGACGAGCAAGCAAATTAACTTTACGCTGGAACTGTTTAGTTTCATCATGATTCCCGCATCACTTGGCATGGCAGCCATTGCGGTGCCACTGTACACCGTTTTCTATCGGTATTCACTGGCTGGTTCCGTGATTCTTGAATTTTCGGCCTACTTGGGCATTTTATTCGGATTGTTCACGGTGCTTTCAACGGTGATGCAAGGGGTTGATGAGAACCGTGCGGTCATTTGGTACATGGTTGTGGGCTTAATTGTGAAGATGGTGCTCCAATTTCCAATGGTGGCGTTGGCACAACCAATGGGGCCATTACTGGCCACTACCGCTGGCTTTGGCGTATCATGTTTCCTGATTTTCCGTAATTTGGATCGCCACTTTGACATTGATTACGATGGCCTATTACAAAAGGTGAACCAGATTATTATCTTCTCGTTAGCAACCTTTGTGGTGGCGCGGTTATCCGTTTGGGGCTTGGACCACGTGATGAATACGCAGTTTAAATCATTAGCCTTTCTTGAAGTGCTAATCGCCATGCTTTTAGGTGGCGGTGTTTACATTTATCTTGCGTTACGAACACGGTTAGCAGATGAGATGCTTGGTGATCGGGTGGCCGGTTTACGGCAACGTTTACACATTAAGTAGGTTACTGGAGGGAACGAGTTGGCGAAGACAACACGTTTAGACAAGTACTTAAAAGAGATGCGGGTGGCAACGCGTAGTGAAGCCCACGGGTTGATTCGTGATGGTCATGTTACGGTCAACGGTGTTGTGGCGTCACAGGCACGGCAACCGGTGGATCCGGCAATTGACATTGTTGCTGTTGGCGGTGAGGCCATTGATTATCAGCGGTATTACTACTTTTTAATGAACAAACCGGTTGCGGTCGTGACGGCAACGACAGATAAAACGGCGCAAACCGTGATGGATCTTTTTAACCCAACGGATTATCGGGATGATTTGTTTCCAGTGGGGCGTTTGGATAAGGATACGACCGGGGCGCTGCTCATCACAAATGATGGCGACCTTGGCCACCGGTTAACGAGTCCAAAGCACCACGTTGAGAAGGTTTATGAAGCGCACATTACGGGCACATTGTCGAAGGATGACGTGGCCAAAGTGGCGGCAGGCGTTACATTAAAGGACGGGACCACTGTTCGCCCAGCCAAGCTTGTGTTGGGTGACTATGATGTGGCGTTAGACCAGACGACGATTCAATTGACGTTAACAGAAGGCAAGTACCATCAGGTCAAACGGATGGTGGGGAGCCTGGGACAACGGGTGGTGACGCTATCACGGTTGTCATTTGGGCCCTTGAATGTGACGGCAGGCTTACTACCGGGGCATTATCGTGCATTAAGCCAAGATGAGGTTATGGCATTACGAGACGCAAGTGAAAAGACGCGCGTTTAGGCCATTAAAAAAGATCGCCATTGACGAATTTTTGTCAATGGCGATCTTTTTACGTTAGGAAATGATCACAACGTGTTAGTTAATTGCTGGCAAAGAGTATTGTTTCATGTACCACGGAATCTCTTCCGCAATCTGGGTGGGGAGCACCACGTAGGCGTTATGGGCCAGATCATCCGCAATTTGACTGTGGATGTACACGGCGGCCAGCACCGCGTGAAGCTGATCAGCAAACTGAGCAGTGAACCCGCCGACCATGCCGGCCAAGGTGTCACCCATCCCACCGGTGGCCATGGCTGGGGTTCCGCCAGGATTATCAAAGACTTGTTGTTGATAAATAACCTGAGTATGGTGCTTTTTTAGAACCACAATGCCACCAAGTTGCTGGGCCGCGGCTAGGTTGTTTGCTAGTGTCTGCTGTGAAATAGCGACGCCTGATAACCGTTGCCATTCCATTTCATGAGGTGTGAAGATTAATTTTGCGGCTGGTAAAGCAAGATCATGGGTGGCAATTAAATCAATCGCTGAGCCGTCAATGGTAACGGACTGTTCTGGTGTGATGGTCGCAAACACGCGTTTTAACACGGCTAAACTGGTGGCGTCTGTGCCAAGTCCAGGGCCGATAACGATGCTGGTTGCCTGGTGAACAAGTTGTTCAAGTTGAGCGGGGTCGTGAAAATCAGCGACCATTGCTTCGGGCATGCGCGTATGTAAAGCAGTGATGTTAATAGGATCGGTAAGGGTCGTGGTGAGACCGGCGCCTGAATAAATTCCGGCGGTTGTGGCCATGATGATGGCGCCACCGTACTGTGCGTTTCCACCAATAAGAACAAGCCGGCCGTACGTTCCTTTATGGCTATCGGCTGCCCGGGCGGTAATCGTTTCGTGGAGTAAGGTTTCGGTAATGGGTTGACTGGACATAACAACGCCTCCTTCACCAAAGTATAGCATTTACGTGGTTCAAGCGGGTGTCACAGTGATGAATATGGTAAACTATGGACTGTTAATGATATTTACAAACGGAGTCTTTAATCCAGAATGGAGCGATATTAATGACAGATTGGCGAGCAGAAGTTGATCAACGAAAGGACGCGTTTTTGAGCGACCTGGAAACAATGTTAAAGGTTCCTAGTGTCCGTGACGACAGTCAGGCCACAGAAGATGCCCCACTGGGCCCCGGCCCAAAAGCAGGGCTAGACGCATTTTTGGCCATTGCAAAGCGTGATGGTTTCCGCGTTAAGAATATTGATAATGTTGTGGGCTATGTTGAAGTGGGTGATCCCGACGCAGACGAAACGCTGGCAGTCTTGGCCCACGTTGACGTGATGCCGGCTGGTAACGGTTGGGAAACAGATCCGTTTACACCAACAATTAAAGATGATGGGTTCCTGTATGCCCGTGGCGCATCCGATGATAAGGGGCCAGGGATGGCAGCTTACTACGGACTGAAAATTGTGTCCGAACTGGGCTTACCATTGAAGCGGAAGGTGCGGTTTATCGTTGGGACAGACGAAGAGTCTGATTGGACGGGAATGACCCGCTACTTTGAAGTGGAACCCGCACCAACATTGGGCTTTTCACCTGATGCTGAATTCCCCATCATTAATGGTGAAAAGGGAAACATCACGTTGACCACAACGTTTGCGGGTGAACAGGATTCATCTGCTGTGAATACGTTGGTTCGTTTTGAATCTGGTGAACGGGATAACATGGTCCCAGCAGAAGCCGATGCCGTGGTGAACAGTACAGACGCTGACACATTGGTTGCAGCCTTTGAAGCCTACGTTGCTGCACAACCCGTTGAGGGGACTGCTAGTGTTGAAGCTGACGGTGTGCACCTTCACGTGGATGGTAAGGCGTCTCACGGTGCCTGGCCAGAAAACGGAATCAACGCCGGAACATATTTGGGGGCCTTTTTAGCCACCCAACCGTTTAGCGGGAGTGCGTTAAACTTCGTATCGTTTATTATGGATGATGTGCACGATGATACCGTTGTAACGCATTTAGACTTAGCCATTGCGGATGATGTCATGGGTGCGCTATCCATGAACATCGGGATCATGAAGTATGCTGACGACAAGGGTGACGTGACGTTAAACTTCCGGTACCCTAAGAACACAACTGCTGAAGCAATTACTGAGGGTGTGACGGCGGCCGCAACTGCGCATCACGGTTCAACCGTTGCTGGTCGGGCCATGGTGCCACACTACGTTTCTGCGGATGATCCGTTGGTTAAGACCCTTCTGAACGTGTACCATGAACAGACTGGACTACCTGCCAAGGAAGAAGTTGTCGGTGGTGGGACGTATGGCCGGCTGATGAAACGTGGGGTTGCCTTTGGGGCCATGTTCCCAGGCGCACCGGACACCATGCATCAGCCAAACGAATGCATTCCTGTTGAAGACTTGTACCGTTCAGCAGCGATTTACGCACAAGGAATTGCTGAATTGGCTGCCGAAACAGACGCTGATTAATTGGTTAGTTAAAGATAATTAAGAAACAAGGCTAACACCTTTAGGAATTATTTCCTGAAAGTGTTAGCCTTGTTTTTTATTTAGTCGCGTTGTCCAGACTGTTTGATTGCCGGTTGTGTTTGGAGCTGAAACCTATGCATTAGGGTGATGTTGTGTTCATGGGCCAAACGGCTTTTCCTGCGGTAGGCGAGGGGGTGGCTGCCGATGGTTTTGGCAAATGATTTGGTCAGGTAATTTGGGTCCAGGCCAACCTTAATGGCGATGTCGTTGACGCTTTTATCGGTGTACTCAAGGTAGTTTTGGGCGTGCTTCAGGCGAATCTGTTGAAGCAACAGCATGGGCGTGGCTCCGGTGACTTGTTTGCACTGGCGGATGAGGTAGTTCTTGCTGTAGTTAAAGTGGTCCGCGAGTTCACCCAATGTAAGCGGGTCGCTGTAATGGGTTTGTAGATACCGAAGTAGCGGAAAGGATGTTTGGCCCGCCGCAAAATAATCAATGTTTTTTAGAAGACTTTCCTGCTGTTGATTGCCAAAAACAGTAGTTAAAAGCAGGTGCTTAAAGTTAACGTCGAGGGTTAACTTTGTCGCCGCTTGTTGAGCCTTTTCGGCTGGTAGGGCATCGTTTAGCAGATGTTTAAACGCACTGGGGTCCTGGACCGGGAACACAGTCTGGTTGGTTTCCTTGATTAACGTAATTAAGTCAGGCGTTAGTTCGAACTTCACATCCAGCACCGCTGTTTCGTGTTCAAAGTGGAACGCGTGAACTGTGTTAGGAAGAATCAAAATAAGCTGTCCAGGGAAAACATCCAGTGCTTGCTGGACGTTTTTTTTTGTGGTCGTTAAGGTTGTGTATTCATGACCGTTTAAAACGAGTTGGGCCTGCGCAAAGCTGTGATGGTGCGGTTCAACGACTTCGTGGCGGTGATACAGGCGGCCACTCATCCATAAAACTTTGAGTTGTGAATCGCGAATGATTGGCATAAGCATTTATTTCCTCTCTCGGTGTGTGATATTTTCCAGAAATGGTGATCATTATCACCAAATGTAACCGCTTTCTGTTATCTATAATAAGCCTTGAAAGTGATGGATATCCACTGACTTAATGAAAAAAGTTCTGCATTCAAAAAACTGTAAGCATGGAGATGAATCAATGATGACTGATGTGAAGCACAGCGCCCTTAAAAAGGTGACCCGGCACATTTTGCCGTACTTGTTCGTAATTTACTTTATTGCCTTCCTGGACCGAAGCAGCATCACCTACGCGTCGATTGGCGGATTGGATAAAGACCTTGGTTTGACTGCGGCCATTTATGGCTTTATTGCCGGGATTTTCTTTATCGGTTACTTCTTGTTTGGAATTCCTGGCAACATGATGTTGGAAAAGATTGGCGCCCGGCGGTGGCTAGCCTTCATTCTTGTTTTCTGGGGTGCCATTACGCTGGCCACCGGGTTTGTGACTTCGATTTCGGCACTGGTTGTTTTGCGGTTCTTACTGGGAGTCTCTGAAGCTGGGCTGTTTCCGGGAATGACCCTGTACATTACCTACTGGATTCGGAGTCGTGACCGGGCCCGGGCCATTGCAGCCTTCATGGTGGCACCGCCAGTTGCTAACGCCATTGGCGCACCGATTGCAACGTGGATCATTACCCAGGTACACATGGCGTTTGGACTCGAAGGGTGGCGGTGGTTATTCATCATTATCGGGATTCCGGCCATTTTGATGGGTGTTTACACGGTGTTCTTCTTAGCAGATGTGCCGGCCTCAGCAAAGTGGTTAACAACGGATGAAAAGCAGTGGCTCATCACGGCATTGGCCGATGACGTGAAGCAAGAAGAAAAGAAGACAGTTATCAAGGCACCATTTGTTGATGCGTTTAAGGACGCTAAAATCTGGAAGATGACCGGAATCAACTTCTTTTACTGCATCGGGTTGTACGGGATTACCTTCTGGATGCCGCAAATGGTTAAATCACTGGCCGGTGGGTTAACCACGATGCAGGTCGGGTTAATCAGCGCAATTCCTTACCTATTAGGGGCTGTTGCACTGGTTGTTAACGGCCAGTGGTCTGACAGAAGTGGTGAACGGGTTTGGCATACCGCCGGCGGTGCCTTGATTGGTGGGATTGGGTTCGTTGGCGCGGCGTTAACGACGGCGGTTCCCATTGTGTCAGTTGGGTTCATCTGTCTCTCAGCAATTGGTGTTTACGCTTACTCCGGACCGTACTGGGCCATTACGACCACGGTTGATCCACGGATTGCCGCAGTTGGGCTGGGCATCGTGAATGCCGTTGGTAACTTTGGTGGGTTCTTTGGCCCGTACGCCATTGGCTGGCTGAAGGGCGTTACCCACAGCACCACCACGGGCATGTACTTCTTGGCCGCTAGTTTGATTATTGCCGGTGTGTTTGTCCTTAGTTTACGGGCACACCATTCCGAAGAATCGGCAACAACGAAGGTAACGACTGATTCTGCTGACCAGGTTAATTAGTGAAAAGGAGATTATTCATTATGGTTGAACGTTTTCAAAAGGATTGTATGTACTGTGCACACACGGAAAAACTTGCTCAAAACTACATTGAAATCGAATCACTGCATGTCGCAACGGTGTACCTTGCTCGTGATCAAACGCACCGGGGCCGCATCGCCGTTGTGCTGAACTGGCACGTGGATGAACCGTTCCAATTGACCGATGTTGAACGCCACGAATTTTACGATGATGTGGCTCACGCCGCGGCCGCCGTTGATAAGGCGGTTCACCCGGGCAAAATCAACTACGGCACGTATGGTGACACGGTATCTCATTTACACGTTCACGTTGTGCCAAAGCAACCGGAAGACGGTGACTGGAACGATGCGTTTGTGAATAACCCAAGTTCACCGAAGCACCTGAGTGACGCTGAGTATGATGCCATTATTGAAGACATTAAGGTAAACCTCTAAATTGAAAGGAACAGTGTTGAATTATGACTGTTAAGGGAAAAGTTGTTGTGATTGCGGGAGCTTCATCAGGAATTGGGGCTGCGACCGCTAAGAAATTGGCTGCTCACGGGGCTAAACTCTTTATCGGTGCTCGGCGTGAAGATCTGCTGAAGGAACAGGCCGACGCCATTATTGCTGACGGCGGGCAGGCGGCCTATAAAGTGGTTGACGTAACAAACAAAGAATCCGTTTTGGCCTTTGTTAAAGCCGCGGTGGCTGAATACGGCCAAATCGACGTGATGTATAACAATGCGGGGGTCATGCCAAACTCACCGTTGCGTGACCTTAAGGTGGCCGATTGGGAGCGGGCCTTCCAAATTAACGTGATGGGCGTGCTGTACGGGATTGCGGCGGCCTTGCCAATTATGAAGGAACAGGGGGTTGGCCACTTTATCGCAACCGATTCAAACGCTGGTCACGTGATCAATCCAAACGCTGCCATTTACTCTGGAACCAAATTTGCGTTGCGAGCCATCATGGACGCGTTACGCCAAGAAGAGGGCCCAAACATGATTCGATCAACGATTGTGTCACCTGGGAACGTCAATACGTCCTTATGGAAAACGGTTGGTGATCCTGAATTACAGAAGAAGGCACGGGCTCGTGAAGAAAGCATCGGACTAGCACCAGAAGATTTGGCAAACGCAGTGTTGTACGCCATTGATCAACCAGAAAATGTTGGGATTGACGAAATCTTGTTGCGGCCAACAGTTCAAGAAAACTAGTTTAAGACCATAGAAAAACGCTTATGGATTTTTTTTCCATAAGCGTTTTTAGTGTTTACTAAGTTAGTTGCGGATGGCAGCTAAGTGGTCGTCGATGTCGGCGAGGACTTCTTTGACGTTCTTAGGGTCTTCCAAATCATACTTTTGTAAGTCGATCTTCATTTTTGGTGAGGCGTCATATTCGCTGTACCATGTCCGGTAAGCAGACCACATCTTGTAGTAGTAATCACGCAGGGATGGATCATCATCGAATTGTTCGTAGTCCCGACCACGCTTTTTGATCCGGTAAAGGATTGTTTCGAAGTCTGTCTCAGAATACACCATCAAATCTGGGGCCTTCTTTGGCAATTCTTGCAATTCGTTCATCATGTTATCCAGAAGGTTCAGATAAACTTCTAACTCGGTGTTAGAAATGTTTCCCTCTTTGTTATTTTCCCGTGTGAACAAAGCATCTTCGTAAATGGAACGATCGAGCACGTTATTATCATCTGCCAACGCCTTTTTGATCATTGAAAACCGCTTGTTCAAAAAGAAAATTTGCAACAGGAAACCATATTGTTTAGGATCCCGATAGTAAAGGGGTAAAACTGGATTGTCACCAACGGGTTCGAAGAACGCCTTGGTATCTAAGTGGTCTGCGATTAAACCTGTAAGGGTGGTTTTCCCAACCCCAATCATGCCTGCGGTAATTATCACCATAATATCTCCTCGTTCAAAGTTTTAAATGCTACGTTACATCTTACAACATTTTGGCAGGCGATGGGGGACTGATTGTAGACAAGTTATGTGGTTGTAAGCACCAAAAAGCGGCGGACAAGTTCTGCCCGTCGCTAATGAAAATAAATGATTATTTATCTGTGGTGGTCGTTGGTTCTTGGGCTGTTGATGAAGCCGGTTTCACTGGGTGACCGTTTGCAATGCGGAGCTCGTCACGAATTTCTGTCAGCAGTAAATCGGTCTTGGCGTCCGCCTTTTCTGTCTCCGTTTTTGGCATGAGCTTGTTAATGGCTTTGACCAATAGAAAGACAACAAAGGCGATGATGAGGAAGTTGATGACTGCATTAATGAAACTTCCCAACTTGAAACTTGCACCGCCAGCCTTAACGATCCAATTAGAAAAATCAATACCCCCAGTAAAGATACCTAGTAGTGGGTTAATTAATGTGTTGACCAGCGCGGTCACAATTCCTGTGAACGCGGATCCGATAATCACACCAACGGCTAAATCAATAACGTTTCCACGTGAGATGAACGTTTTAAACTCTTTCCACATAATGGAACCCCCTTTGAAAGTTTAGTAGATTAGGCATCTTCAATTTTACCATGTTTAATTTTAGGAGTGAAAAAAGGTGGCTTTTAATTAATTATCTGAATTGTCGAAATCGGTTACATGATTGTCAAAGCTGGATTTTTTCGGTATGCTGAACGTAACAAGTGAGGAGTGGGTGCGGTGATTAAATTAATTGCGAGCGACTTAGACGAAACGTTGTTGAATACAGATGGAACCCTCGGTCAAAAGAACATTGAGGCCATTAAACGGGCCAGTGCGGCTGGGGTTTACTTTGTTCCAAACTCTGGGCGTGGGTACGCGTCGTTTGAAGATAACCTTCGTGATTTGGGGCTGGCCCAACAGGCGGGTCAATATAAGATTTCTTATAACGGTGCGGCAATTTTGGAGAACAAGGATGATCATGTCCTGGCGACAAATGGCCTGCCGTTTGCGTTGGCGAAGGGCGTCTTTGATACCGGGCGGACGTTTGATGACGTGAGTTGCCACGTTTACTTACTGGATGAGCTGTTTATTTATCACCAAACACCAACGGATGCAGCGTACATGGCCTCTCGGCAAGTGCCGTTTGAAAAAATGGAAACACCGGATCTCGATTTTATTAAGGAACGGCCGATCATGAAAGTGATCTTTGAAACGCCGGATGTGGCACGGCAACATGAACTGGCCGATAAAGTGATGGCGAGTTACGGCGATGAGGTGGACGTGACGTTTTCTTCAGGCCGCTACATTGAGTTTAATCGTAAGGGCATTAATAAGGGGCGCGCATTACTGCAATTGGCTGATTTGCTTGGAATCGATCACGCCGAGACCATGGCCGTTGGGGATAACTTTAATGATTTACCAATGATTGAGGCTGCTGGTGTTGGTGTTGCCGTGGCAAACGCGGTGCCCGAAGTTGCCGCAAAGGCAGATGTCCAGACGGTGGCGACTAATTATGATGGCGCACTAGCCGAACTGATTGATCAGTATGTATTTGGAAAGGATGTTAATGGCAACAATTGATGAGCAGCTGGATCGTGCACAGGCACGCCAGCAACTGATTGCGGTATACAACTTTGTGGATGAAGAGACGTTTTCCGTTGGCTATGTGCTTCAGCAGGATGAGACCCATGTGTTACTGAAGGTGATTGATCCCAATGGGTCCATTAATGGCTTACAGTTGATTAGTAAAGCGTTTATTGACCGGGTCGTAATGCGATCGGATTATTTGCGGAGTAGCGAGGTGTGGCAGCATGTGGCTGAAACAAACGGCTATGCTGATCCATGGCATTTAGCGACAACGCAGCAACACTTAACGTTAACACCGACTAAACTGATGACATCGCTGTTACGAGACGCCTTGCAGCAAAAGCTCATCGTTAACCTCGGCACGATTCGTCAGTTAGAAGATGCCGAGGTGGAGGATGCCAGTTTTACCGGCTTTGTTGGCGATTATGTAGGTGAGGTGGTTGCACTAAACTACTTGGATCCGTGGAATTTAACGGATGCCTGGCAAATTGACATTGAGGTTTCTGCCATTAGTTATGTCCGCGTTGGTGCCGGTGAATGTGTCAAAATGCAGGCGCTAATGGAGCAATACACAGATGAAACGTTTTAATGATTTCATTTAGTTAACCCGCGTTGTTTATTTGATAAAAATTCCGATTAAAACTAGAAAAAAGGCTTGCCGCCGGGCGTGAGTTCGTGTAAACTTATACTTTGTTGAGAGATTACATCAACATGCCCCTGTGGCGGAATTGGCAGACGCGCAGCGTTCAGGTCGCTGTTCACCTTGGTGAGTACTGGTTCGAATCCAGCCAGGGGCACTCGGAGCTCCATTACGAATCATTGAAATATCGCTTCTAACGTTGATATGACGGCGTTTAGAAGCGATATTTTTTTGCTGTTTTTTTCATAGAATTTCATGAAATTTCACGAAATTGAGAGCATTTTGAGAGCAAAATTGTTTACTGCGAGCAAAGTTGGTGGTTGCTCGCAGCTAATTAATGCTGCTTCGATTAAGTCCACGATCAATGAATTTTGTCCGTGAAAAGGCAGCACTCACTTTTTGGTTTTGCTGTGCCTTAAACTCTTGTTGTAAATGTGAGTAGATGTTCAGGGTGGTAGTAAAGTTCTTATGGCCTAACCGCTCACTGATCTCATAGATCGAAACATCTTGTGAGAGCAAGTAACTGGCGTGAGTATGGCGGAGGGCATGAAAGGTTACTTCTTTGATGTGTAGTTTCTGACATGCAGATTTTAAGACCTTGTTAACGCCATTGTTTGAGGGCACTACGCCGTTCTCATTTACGAACAGTAACTTATTCGGGTTATGAATTTCTAGTGCTTGTTGGGCCTGAAAGAGGGCGGTGAGACGGGTAGATAGCTCATCATTGATACTAATCGTCCGACGTGACTGAACATTCTTAGTTGGCTTAAAACCATGGGTTGTCCAGTCATACGTGTTCTCTACTTGAAGTGTTTGATTAATAACGTCGAAGTCCTGCTCTTGTAAACCGGCCACTTCAGCAATGCGCATTCCTGTGAAAAGGGCAGTGAGGATCATCGCATAACTGGGCGCTTCAGGAGTGATTTTTGTTTCACTATAGTTGATGAGCTTCCACATCGAAGCCCCATCAAGATACTTCAATGCTTTATCTTTCCCATCGTTACCCGTAATTGAAGTGTGCGCTGTAAAATCACGCTTTAGTAGACCATCATCCATTGCCGATCGTATTGCCATCTTGACGTGAGTATCAACTTTCATGCTGCTCTCACGACTGTGTGTTGCGCCAAATTCGTTGAGAAACTGTTGATAACCGCTACGTTTGATGGCAACGAGCTTGGTCCGGCCAAAGTTTTCTTTAATAATGCGTTGTGTGTTTCGATACCATTGTTGAGTGGCTGGGGCGATTTTCGATTCTTCATAAGTTTCGTACCACTCCATGAAGTAATCATAAAAGGATTGTTTGCTTTCAACAATCCCGTCATCAACGAGTTTTTGTTGATCCATCTGTTCAGCCCACCGTTGAGCCTCGATTTTACTAGGAAATGTTTTTGCCTTAGCTTTACGTTCACCGTTACGAGCATAGTAGAATGCCCGTGCTTGATATTTACCATTACTTCGTTTTGTAATTGATGCCATGTTAATCTCCTTGTTTGCCTGGGCGGGTCAAATATCGGAGAAAATTAATTTGTCGTATCACCTTCTTTCAAGTAAAATAGTATTCGAAAAGCGCACGTGGATAACGTGTCTTTATAGGTAGCACACTCTCAAAACTTGGTAGGGGATGAGGGTGTGCTTTTTTATTGTCTACCTGCGAACCACACATCATTTACTGTAAGTGGAGAACGGTAATCTTTGTCATCTGTAAGAATGCATAAATTATTATCTAAAGCGGTTTGAATGATGAGCTTATCATTAAAGTCCAATTCGGGAGTCTCTCGCAGAGCTAATTCAGGAAGTGATTCGTTTCTCATGATTGAATTGGCGTTCCCTAAGATATCTTCGTTAGCCTGCTCTACAGTTATCTTATAAAAGTTAAGAAAGTTTTCGGTTTTTTTGAATTCTCCTTTAAATGAAAACTCATGAGCCTGTTTATGGTGCTTTTTTAAATAAGCCTTCCAAGCTGAACGCGTTGATGTGTTTATATATTCTGAAATAATTTCGGAGCATACAAATAATGGGACGTCTTGTCGTAAGAAAAAATCGAATATTCTTGAATACCCAGGATCATTTTTAGATTGCCATATGTTAAAAAGAAAAAGCCAAACATTTGTATCGAGTAATACACCATCAAAATTTTTAATGTCAAAGGGTTCTTCAAAAAAATCGTAAGCCTTGGTCATTAGTTTTCCTCATTAAAGTCTTGTTCAGACAGTTTTGTTTTGGCGTTATCCATAACTAGTTTCACTTTTTTGAATTGTAAAGGGGTTAAAGTCTTTGAAGATATATGGATATATTTATTGAGGTCTTCAGGAGTTCCTAAAGTATATAAATCACCTATTGAAGCATTTAAAAAAGCAGTTGTTATAGTTGAGAGGTCTGAAAAATCAACTACAACAGATTCCTTTCTATCATAGTAGTTTTTTAATTCTTTAAATATGTCCTGAGCCGTTTCAGCGGAAGCAGCGATACTAGTTCCTATCTCTTGTTTAATAATAATTGTATTCATAAATGATTCTCCTAAAAAAATAGTGCCTGATTTGAAGTGGCCTGGGGTGAACGATTGTTTAATAAAAATTCCAAATGTAAAGACGTTCCTGGTAGGGGATTTACCAATGTTTTAAGGATAATACTACCAGAACTGTTTTGCTTCCAGTATCCGGTTCGAGAAATAATAGTAAACTCACCACCATGCATTAGATTATTAGCTATTTCAAACAGCCCAAGACCACTAGCAGGAGTGTTCTTTGTGGAATTTCCACGTTGGACAGCCCAACGAATATAGTCGTAATCGTTTTTATACATAATCGAAGTGTGTTTCTCAACATTAAAAGGAATTGAGACACCGGTGTCAGTTATCATAAATCTAATCCTTTGCTTTTGAGGAAAAAACTGTCCACACATATATAATGTATTACTACCAGAATGTTCATATATATTACGAGATAATTCAAGGATAGCAGTGTTTATAACTTCAATTTCACCGGCATTGTTCAGTAAGTGATGTGGCCAATTGTTATTTCCAAATACGTGATTTTGAAGGAAATCTACCACCGCCGTATCATCCTGACTGTAATTACTAAAATAAGGTATGGTGGTGCCATAAGGATCGGTTTTATTTTTGCCCATATTAAATTGTTTTAAAAAACCATTTCTGCTTAAAACATCGAATGGCTTGGAATTTATAATGTCTATCTGTACAAGAGCACCCTGTAGTTTTAATTTTTCTATCAGGGCCCCGAAGAGACTGACCATTTCCGCACTAATAAATTTAGTTTTTGTTAAATCGAATATTACTAGTTCATTCGATAAATCACCTGAGTTTAGTAGGTCATTATATTGATTCAGAAAAAATTGGATGGATGAAAAATTTGCGGCGATTCCATAGGGCATTGTTACAGTATGCGTTGACATTCCTTTTCGTTCCTAACTTTAGTATTTAGCAGATTAGTTTGTTAGCGATTTTGTGTAGCTTAAACTTCCGCCAGGTGAGTTGCACACCTGATGATGATCTGTCACGGAAACCTGCTAGTAGCTGTTTCTTAGTGGGGTTGGAGAAAACGAGCTAGATAAGAAAACATAGGGGTGCTACTAGCAATGGACCTAGTTGGACTCGAACCAACGACCGGACGGTTATGAGCCGTCTGCTCTAACCAACTGAGCTATAGGTCCTTTTTTGAATTTTTTGTTAACCCAGGAACAGTTATTTGGCTATTAACGAGACTAAAATACCAACAACGCCTAATAAAGTAATGGAACCGTTGTAAAATAAATGTGCCATAATATTTTGCCAAATGTTTTTCTTAGACAATAGGTAAAAAATTTGAAAAGTGGCCCCAACAAGGAAATATAATGCAAGAGCAGGCAGATTACCAGACACATTATTGATATGAACAAAACCAAAAATAATATTTGAGACAACTGACATACCAAAATACAATCCTTTATTTTGCACAAAAGGCGCTACAAGAGCGTGGTGGTAAACAATTTCTTCTGTAAATGCTTGCATTAACGGAATGGTAAAAACAATCAAAGTGGGTAATGCCGTGTGGAAGAAATTTATGCTTGCCATTAAATGGAGTTGTTGTGAACCGCCAAGAATTTTCTGGAAAACAGTTGCTAAGGGCATAATGACAATAAAGATAAATATAACAACTACGATGACACTCAAAAGATTCTTCCATACGTGTTGCCGCCATTTTAGCCAATCGCGTTTCAGGATTCCATCTGACCAGTAGAAAAGAGCTAAAAATAATAACGGTACATACACAAGTAAGGCCCTTAAGGCAACAGACCAGGTTGCAAAGCCATTCTCCGCAGGCTGGCTAGTGTGATTGCTATTAAATAACAGGGGAAGATAAACTAGGGCAGGGATTACAATCAACGCTGAAAGCCATTTAACTAATGAACTGTTTAAAGTATTCTTGAATGACATATTGCACTCCTCTTTAAGCTAATGTTTAACGATTCGTCTTAGTTGAGCTGTATGAATTTATGAGGCCTATCCGACAGGGTAGGTTTTTTTATTTCCAAGCACCACCTAGGAACGGTGGTAAAAGGAACACGACTAAACCAATCAGTAGAAGAAGCCAGCCAAGTAGAGCTAAGGGACGGTTGGTGGTCACATAATTGACAAACCAACCATTCACCCATTTAGTTGTAATTATTAAAAGAAATAGGCCAACCACGGCAATGCCGAGACCTAAGTACATAATTATTTGCGTTATTTGCATGCTGATCGCTTCCTTTATTTGATTTAGTGTTTTGAAAGCTTGGGTTGAGAGTTCTATTCTAGTTGAACCGTGGGGCGTTAATGGACTACTGTGACAATGAGCGGGTTAGTATCCGTCGTCAGTATCATTGTTTGAATCATCATTATTAGTATTATTCTGGTTCTCCAGGTCTTTACCTTTTTGAGTCTGAGAACCATCTGGGTTAATTAATCCTTGTTGCATAAGCCAGCTGTCTTGTATCTCACCAGACATCTTCATTGTATCTGGTGTACTGTCTAAGGCCTGTTGAAGCGTCATACCGTGTTGTATTTTATAGGCCACAGGTGTTTCACCATACTTGTTTAAAAAGCCCGTCAGAGTGTTTTCATCTGTTGAAATACCTGTTGAGGACTGATTAGCAGACTGTTGTGAAGCGTCGTTACTCGGCGTTGATGACTGTGTGCTGGCATTTCCTTGTGAACTGGATGAAACTACTTCACTTGAACTACTTGAAGATGATGTAGAACTTTTGGCCTGCGCCTTTTTGTGGGTCTTTTTTATTGTGTGTTTATCGGTCTTGCCTGATTTTGAAGAACTGTAATTGTTTGTGCTGTTGGGATGGCTATTGCTACCGCAGGCAGCTAACAAAAGGGCACTTAATAAAACAGTTCCCAGCGTGATTGATTTTTTCATGATATCTCCCCAGACATGTGATATATAGAATTTTGATATTTGAATAATTCTCACTTTCCGAATTGAACGGAACAAACGTCAACCATGACAGTGAGAACATATTGTTAGTTGTTAGCTACCTTGAAATTTTTAAGCTTTGTAAGGTACAAAGAACCACCAACAATAGAAATGATTCCTCCGACCCATCCAAGCATTGGAATTAATGCAATGGCGCCACCAACAATGAGCAAAACGCTTGGAGCAGCGCCTACACGGATATCACCTTTATAATAAATGATAGCAATAATGCCAAGAACTAAAATAGCAAGTTTGATGATGTTGAGAAAAAGAATGGCACCTACACCACCGCCGACCATAAAGCCCATACCCAGCAGTAAAATAATTCCCCCAGCTAATCCGACAATGCCGTTTGCTAAGGTGAGAGACCTAGATTTCATAACAGAAACCCTCCAAAATGATTCAGCTTTTTATGTCATCAGTATTTGGACAAGAAATTGTGGCTAGATAATTGATTGGTAGCAAATCGTTGCTCGTTACGCTTAAATAAATTGATTATCTTTTTGCAAAATTAACTGTGTTCATACCAGAAATGGAAATTTTATCGCCGTTGTGTAGATTAACATTAACCTTTGGCGTTTGGCTGAAGCTTGTGTCTGCCCCCAATACTTCGTTAACGTCATCACCAGTGATGCTCTTTGGATCAACCATAAAATTACCAGATTCACCTTCAGCAGGGGTTACTGTGTATTTACCGGCTTTGATGTCACGGCCTACTTTCCAGTAGCCAGTTGTAAGTGAGGCCGTATTGTTCTTGTTGCCTTTTGGTGCTGGGGTAAAGTTGGCACCGCTCATACCCTCAATTTGAATTTTATCGCCCGTAGCAAAGTCGGCAGTAACATTAGCAGTCTCTAGGCTTGGGTCGTCTGTGCCTAGGATTTCGTTAACGTTTTCGCCGGTTAGGCTGTTCTTAGCCGTTGTTTCAAAGTTTCCTGATCCTTCTGTTGCTGTAACAACATAACGCCCGGGCTTTAAATCTGACCCAACTGTATAAGAACCAGCGATAAGTTGTTTCTGCTGAGACTTCGCAAAGGCGCTTGTAGTTGGTGTTACTGCTATTCCCCCAAATAACATGGTAGAGACTGATAAAGTAGAAAAAATAACTGCTTTTTTCATATTGAACACTCCTAGAATGATTTCAGCTTTTAATGTCATCAGTGTTTGGACAATTCGGATTAATATTAGTAGATGTCTAGATTGTGTTCCTCACCGTAATTAATAAATTCGGTTTTAACGGTGCTCATTAGTGCACATGGGATACCAAATAGAGATTCGAAATCTCTATAGTTAGCATGAGCAATATCGTCGTTGCACCGCACATTATCTAAATACATATCCGCTAAATCTTCAACAGCTTCCATATTTGCGTCACGTTCGAAGTCACGTTTAAGGCCAGTATCAAAATAGAGGATAGCAAATTGATCGTCTTGATGTTCGATATGTTTCATTTCATGAAGTAACTGTAAAGGTAGTTGGCGTTGGTCATACCAGTTGCAGTTCATTACGATGGTTTTGTTCTTGGGATTGCTCGCAGGGGGTGTGCGGGGGTTTAAGTCAACAAACTTTACCTGGATTCCTAAGCTTCTGCATCGATCCAACAGGACGGCAATAAAGTCATCTAAGCTATCCATAGCTAATCCCTCCGCAGTAAGCGTTTAATGATCTCTAAATCTTCCTTAGGTATCTCGCGGCCCTCATAAGTCATGATGATATCATCGTCGGCTATATCTACTTTAGATGGCTTAGCTGGTTCAGCGTTGTCAGTTTTGCCAAGAAGGTAATCAACCGAAACATTTAACACGTCTGCCACTTTTTCTAACGATTCGGTAGTCGGAGATTGATCTTTCCATCTATAGATACTGTTAATTCCAATTCCGGCCTTTGTGGCGGTTTCTTTGAGGTTCCAGCCGCGGTCTCTCGAAACTTTTTTGATACGTTCAACAAGCGTCATAATAGCATTCCTTTACCTCATGACGATATAAAATAACTGAAAACGATATTTTTGGTTTACAAAAGTACTGAATACGGTTATTGTATATTCATCAAGTAATTAGACAACAAAAAACAGTATTCTTATGAGGCAGTCCTGGTAGATGATCCCGTAAGTTAATGATTGTTTGTTGTTATTTTGTATGCACTCATTGTACTGAAATCAGTACTGAAATGCAACTACTTGATGAATAAATTACGAGAAAGGGGATAAACATGACCGAACAAGATTTGGCAACAGAAGTATCTCGGATTAGTGACAACATTAAAATTGTTTTACTTCGTAAACACATGAGCCAGGTAGAACTCGCTGAACTGATTAATACTAATAGCTTTCCAGTTACTCCACCCACCTTAAACCGTGCGATTAAAGGCGATATGAGTCCAAAGTCTGTTGAGATTCGCTCTAAGATTTACAAAGTTCTAGACATTTAGGAAATGAGGTGAAATAAGCATGAAAGAGGAACCACTTAAAACAGAACGTGAATATAGGCTTAAGAAATTCAAAGAGGTAGAAAAACCAATGGAAGACATGCTCGGCAAGCAAACTACAAATTTTGGTAAGCAAGTAGTTGAACTTGCAAAAGAAAAAGACCTGACGTACATGCAGGCGTACGCAGGTCTTGAATATGCATATGAACTTATGCATTACCATCAGAACTTTTTGAAAGCAGACTGATGGGTGTTATTTCGACATCTTTTTCAAGCTTTAGAAACGGTAGTTCAAGACCTGTTTCTAAAAAGTGAACGTTGTAGACAGTGCTAGGCAAGTCATCGACTGGGGAATCAATATCACTAACGATATCTAATGCAGCAGTGAGCACGGCTTCTGGATCCTTGTTAGTTTGCAACAAATGATGAGCCTTATCTTGGAGTTGATCTTCCGGAAAGTATCTAAAGAATGCATGGCGTGCGGCTTCAAAAGTTTCGGTGGATTCATCATTTTGATAATTCAGTGATATGTGGGTAAAGATGCCTGGCTCAGATTTTGAAGCCTGAAGAGGATGCGTAGGGGCATTTTCATAGCGATATGAGTCAAGCTGGGCATATTTACCGTCCATTAGATATATGGGTTCATAGCTGACGGCCTTGCTGTAATCGTAACGTTTAACCATTTCAGTGAATAATGCTAGCACGTAATCTAAGGCGTGTATTTCAGTAATGTTCATAAATTTTCACCTCCAATATTTTGAACTAGTTACATCATCTCATGAAAGAAGGTTTTACACATGAACGAATTACAGAACTTTAATTTTGAAGGAAGCAATATCCGAACCGTTATTGAAGACGGCGAACCAATGTTTGTCGGTAAAGATGTTGCAACTGTACTTGGGTATTCCGAAACATATGCAATGACCCGGCGCTTAGATGATGAAGATTTCATGTCCACCAAATTGACGGGTATGAATATGAAATCAACTCTAATCAATGAATCCGGATTATATACAGCGATTATGGGAAGCCAACTACCCACTGCTAAGAAATTTAAACATTGGGTCACCAGCGAAGTTTTACCATCAATTCGCAAAACTGGCCAGTATCGGCAACGACCATTATCTGCGACCGAACAAGCACATTTGGCATTACAAGCCACCGCTGAAATTGATGATCGGTTGACCACGTTAGAAGATACTATGCGAGTTTCAGGGCCGCAGGAAATGCAGCTAAAGGACGCTGTTACTAAACGTGTGCTTACGGCGCTGGGTGGCAAGGATTCAGCAGCATACGTGACCATTGGTCGTCGAGGTTTCCAGCAATGTTGGCATGACTTTAAGAAGCATTTCCAGTTACCACGATACAGTGAGTTACCACGGATTCAATTCAGTGAAGCAATGAACTTCATTGAAATGTGGGCACCGGACACTGAAATGCGGTTAGCAATTCAGAAAGCCAACGCACAAGGAGAATTATTTTAAATTAAGGGCGGTACCCATATGACAGGTAAATATTTAATGCCGGATGAAGTTCGTGACAAAAAGGGAATTATGGAAAAGTGCTTCCCGGGAATGAGCAATAACCAGTTTGACATCGTCCGGACTGAACTAGATTTTCCGCACATGAAGTTTGGCAGTTCAGACAAATGGTGGTACTCAGTGAACGCTGTTAGCAGTTGGATAGACGAGCACCAGAAACTTAACTAAAGACCTGGGCGGGTCAAAGGGAGTTATTCAATATGACAACAATGCATGTACTACAAGCCATCATGGCTGATTCAAGCACTTACTGGACATTTGCATTACTGATCGGTGGCGGGGTTGTGGTGTGGTCAACGTTTGGAGATCGCGCTGAACGAGTCATCAACTGGCTAGATAAAGCCTGGGACAAATTACTTTGTCACTTGTAAATAAAAACGCCAGCCGAATGGCTGACGAGAAAGAGAAAATCTATGAGTCTAAAAGATTGGATTTACCTGATACTGGTTTTTCCTTTGATAATTGTTGACGCTGGATTATTGATTTGGGCTTTTAAAAACAGATAGCAAATCATAGATGCTTAACAATTGCATGAGAGGCATTTTTTATGGAATCCGATAAGATATCCACAGGTTCTTCGGAGTTTGAATCAGCTTTAGTCCAATGGGCGTCATATTCAATTCCAAAGTTCAGTACAAAACTATCTTTGTATTTTTTTCCACTCATGTCCTCATATTCAATATGACATGGAACATTTTCGCGAAATGAGTTTAGAACTACGGACATCCACTTCTGGTTAGGCGCAATCAGACCGTTAACGAGTGTTTGTAAATGTGTACGTTCGTTTGTAGAATCGAGATTTTTATCAAAAGTCAGTTTTGTTATCTTTGCCCCACTATGACCGAAGTTCTTGATAACGATGTATTTAGTGGCACTGACTACGTCAATAAAGTCAACATATACCATTACGTACGGTCGGGATTGATTACGATTATTTTGAACATTAATCCAAATTGCGTAACCAGAGGTTATCAAGGAAACCAGGATGGCACCGATTTGAATCCAGTCAGATATTTGCATTTGTTTCACCTCAAGATTCATTATCTCACATGAAAGGAGATGATACACCATCAACGAAAAACTAGCACTAGCCGGTTTGCAGGTTATGCAGCCACAAAAAAAGGCCAATTAGCACTGCAATGCTGGTCGGCCGGTTAAGAAAATTTTACTTGAACACATTATCTATCGTAAGGGAGATAAACGCAAATGATTTTAGAAGCAAACAACGGCCTGAAAGAATTAACGGAGGTCGCTAATGACTAATCCACGAGATTTAGAAAATCATATGGTTGGTGATCCGATTGATCCAGTCCGTTTCGGGACAGACTATAAAGGCGATGATGTTTATTGTGATCAAAAGGTTTGGATGTACGGTAAGGAACTATTTGCTGATGATGACGCAGAGGTGTGGCTACAAGATCACGCGATGTGTAAGGAGCCTACTGCAACTGAGCTAGTGAGCGAGTTGTTGGACTTGTACGGTGGTGTTGAGCTGCTAGGTAAGTTGTTGTCAGATGATGGCTTCACTGATGACACCATATTGGATGTTATAGGCGCAACGGTAGTTAACGAAGGGGATGCAGCCTAATGGCAACGATGTATGAACTAACCAATAGCTATCAGCAAGTGTTGGCGTTACTTGAAGAATCTGATGACCAACAAGTTATCCAAGACACTTTGGAATCCATTCAGGGTGGTATTGAGGATAAAGGCGTTAGCTATGGGATTGTAGCCAAAGAACTTGATGGTCGCATTGATATGGCCGACAAGGAGATCAAACGTCTG
>NZ_BQXN01000030.1:0-22998 GCF_045862745.1 Furfurilactobacillus entadae
TGCCCTGTGCATGCCATTGTAGCTCAGATGGGAGAGCACACCACTATATGTGGTGGGACGCTGGTTCAAACCCAGCCAATGGCGTAGGCACTAAATGTGCCGAGACTTGTACAAGTTCCAGTAAAGTGGCTGCTAAGCGGCCGATCGCTCACAACGGCGATCTGGAAAACGTTGAGACACTGTGGCCGAATGGTAAGGTTCCAGTCCGGTTAGATACTCTACGGAGCCTAATAAGACTGGGTTAGCAAAAAAACTCAATGCAGGTTGCGGGGTCAAATCCCGTCAGTGTCGTAGCCCCTTGAGGGCATGAAAGGACGGTTCGACCGTTCGCTGGCTTAGGTATAGCCGGAAGCTAGTTAGGCGCAATCGTAGCTCAGTCGGTAGAGCATTAAAACAGTAGGTAACTCATGATTACCGAGAGGTCGCAGGTTCGAATCCTGCCGGTTGCATTGGCTCCGGCCAAAAATAAATTATAGAAAAGAGGTGAATGTGCTTCTCTCTTTTTGTTAATTAGTCCAGCTTCATGTCTGGGCGCCATTCATACTTAGTTGGCCGCTCACTTACCGGGCGGTTTTTATAATGTGGTAAGATATTCATATTATACATGGAGGTTTTGTTATGAATATTTTAGCCACAATAGGAACTGTTCTTCTTTTTGTCTTGATTATTGTTATTCAACAGTTGCCAAAACATGTTAGTGCAGACGTAATTAAAAGACTGGAATTTAGCAATAATCGTCAGCTACAAGTTGAACAATATTTTAGACAAATAGGCGGTGATGAATTACAGTCTGTATTAAATGATTGGACTGAATACATTACTAAAATGGATGAAAAGAATAAAGAACTAGGCACCGACAAAGGCAGACAAAACTTTATTGATTTAACACATAAAACACTGTTGTATGGTTCTAAAAAGACAGTAGTTTTACTATCGCTACTCAATCAATACAATTACAAAGGTCAAGGTGACGGCGGAGCAAAGTTTATGATTTACATGGCAAACCTTATTGCGTCTTTAAAATATGATTTCACTGGTTATGAAATGAACCCACTGGATCTATTAATGACAAAGATAACAGATTATGATGAAGAAAAAGCTCATTACGAAAAATGGAACGATGAAGTTAAAAAAGAAGTGGAAGATGGTTTGAATTAGTGAGGTGCATAAATGTTTAATGTCAGCAATTACGTGACGATTGTTTTTACTGCAGTTGCGACGTTGGCCATTATTATTGGTATCTTTATTTATTGGTATTTACATCGTGGAAAGTAAAACGTCCTTCGGGGCGTTTTTATTTTGCAGTGCGCTTTAAACTTAACCAATATGGGTCAGGAAGCCCAATGCGCAGTTAACATTATTAAACGGCCACTTGATTGTGGCATTACATAGTAGGCGGTTAGTCATAACGACTGGCTTTTTAATTTTGAATAACAACGCCTTTATTGTGTATTTTTTCACAATAAAGCGTTATAATTATTAATGGATAATATTAAGCTTGGAGGCATAGAATATGGACGTACTAAAATTTCATGCGGTGTTAGATGATGTGGTAGAAACGACATTACCAGATGTAGGCCCGATTAAAGTAACAACTCGTAAGCTTGGCAGTAGCTACTATCAGTTTGACATTACAACGACCAGGGACCGATTCAGCGAGGTTGAACATGTGTTAAATGATCACTGCATGTTACACATTGATGAAATTCCTGTGGTAGCGACAATCACAGATGAAAATGAGCAATAGTATATAGCAGGCGGTTAGTCATTAGACTGGCCGCTTTTTATTTGGATGAATGATGCTGAACAAAGCAGAGCGCGAGTGGATATTACGTTTTGTGTAATGACCACTTTTTGATTATAAATAAATTCAGAAGAAAGGTGTGCAGATAGTTGCAACATGATTAAAACAAAATTTGGTTACATGACCAGGGAGGAAGCCAAGATATGTGGTGATCTTGAACGGTGGTTAAAACAAAAGAAGCAAGCAGAGCGTCGTCCAAACGGGCGGCGTTTTTCTGTGCCAAAAACTAGAGTATGGAGGGCAAAAGATGTACAAGATAAGGATTCATCTAGACACTGACGATTATGTGGATAGTTATTATAATGATGAAGCGGAACGACATGATCGTTACTTAATGGCCGCTAATACAATAGCGAATGGAAATGGCGGGATTGAAGTTGAAAATGACCCCTTGCGCACAACGATTAGCACAACCCATATTGTGTCTGTTGAAGAATTGCGTTAAGAGAAGACACAAATGAAATATAGGAAAAAGCCAGTTGTAATTGAAGCTGTGAAATTTGTAAACACGGCGGAATGTCTCGAGACTTTGCAAGATGAACTTGGTATGAATCCGGTAAGAGTAGACTACAAAAATGAGCGACATCCTGTGCTAAAGATTGGAACACTTGAAGGCATGATGACAGCACAAATAGGCGACTACATCATTAAGGGCGTGCATGGTGAGTTGTATCCGTGTAAACCAGATATCTTCAAGGAAACATATGAGGTAGCGGATGATAAGAAAAAACAAAAAAGCCCAATGTGACTGGGCCTTGGTTAGTAAAACTATTTAGCTCTCCGTGGCGTGGTTCGTTTGTAACCTGGCTGCTTTTTGGATGGAGCCACGGTTACAGTTTTGGGACCACTTTTGTGTGGATTGGCTGGAAAATTACGGTGCTCTGGTTGTGCCATATATAATCACCTCCTCGTACCTATTTTACATCAAAGGGGAATAATATGAGAGTTCCATCAGTTGTGAATGTAATGGGAATTAAATATAAAGTACGGTATGAAGATGTACCAGTAGCAGATGGTATTACTGTTTGGGGATACACAGAGTTTGATCAGGCATTGATTGTGCTAAAACGTGATATGGCAAAACAGAAAATTGCGCAAACGTTTATTCATGAACTGACTCATGCCATGATCCATGAAATGGGTGATGATGAGCATTCAAATGATGAGACAATCGTTAACCCGCTTGGAAATGTTATCTATCAGGTAATGAAGGAAAACGACATTAAATTATAACTGTTGTTGATTAAAGGTGGTGGCATTATGGAATTAGAGACTGATCGTATTCTTATGGCAAAGATGAGAACGACATTTGTTAGGTTAAACGGCATGACCGTTAAGGAAACGGATACCTATTTGAAAGCAAATGATTTATGGCTCGAATTTAAGTTTGTCAAATAATTCCAATAATTGAGGAGCAGGAGGTGGCGGTGATATGTAATGGTACGGAAACTAACTGATAAACAGCGGATATTTGCTGAGGCTTATGTAAAAGAGCCGAACGCCACCAAAGCCGCGATTTCTGCCGGTTATAGTCAAGGTACTGCCCGATCAATTGGAGCAGAAAACCTTACAAAACCTGACATTAAAGAATACATTACTGAAATGATGGATGAGATGGCTTCTGAGCGCATTATGGACAGCACAGAAGCCATTGAACTACTTACACGCATTGCTAGAGGCGAAGAGACCGAAACGGTGTTTGTGCCTACGATAGACGGCGGTGCAATTGAGAAGGAAAAAGAAGCGGATATAAAAACTCGTATTACTGCCGTTAAAGAGATACTTAAGCGGTACCCCGGTAGTGATGAAAGAGCTGAGGCCGAGTTAAAGAAGCTTAGTGCTGATGCTCGTCAGTCAGATGCTAAGGCTCGAATTGCTGAACACGAGGCCGACGAAATTGAGGGTAAGGGTGCTACTAACCCATTACTGACAGCCTTGAGTACACAAGCTACATCATTAATACCTGAGGAGGATAACCCAGATGAGGACACCACTGACTAATGTACATTACGGGGCTAAACAGTGGGCTTTTATAAATTCTCTGTTTGATCACACGTTTGATGTCAATGAGGGTTCTATCCGTTCGGGTAAAACGGCTGCGGATGACGCACGGTTAGCAATGTTCTATCTGGCGACACCAGACGCCAATCATCTAGTCAGTGCATACAACCAGGAGTTAGCCTATAACCTGTTTATCGAGGGTGATGGCATGGGATTAGCATACATCTTCGATGGTTCAAGCCATTTACGGCGTGATCGAGGTGGCGACCATTTGGCTTTAGACCTGCCGAGCGGCGAGAAGAAAATTTACTTTAAGGGTGGCGGTAAGTCGAACAGTGCTAATGCTATCCGTGGGTTATCTTTAGGCTCGGTTGCGTATTCTGAAATTCAACTGCTCAATAAAGAGTTTCTTGAAGAGACGTTTAGACGGACAGCGGCGGCGACATATCGTTACCATCTGGCCGATTTAAACCCGCCAGCACCGCAAGACCCAATCATTAAGTTCTTTGATGACCACGACGCTCATTGGCTCCACTGGACCATGAATGATAACCCGATTATGACGCCAGCTAGACTGGCAACCATGAAAGCTGAACTCATTCGCAACCCGTATCTGTACAAGCGTGACTGGCTAGGTTTGCGGGTGATGCCACAAGGGGTTATCTATGACATGTTCGATCAAGACACTATGACTGATCAGATGTTAATTGGTAAACCGGTTGAGATGTTCTTTGAAGGCGACGCCGGGCAAGACGATGCCACCACTATGAGCTGTAATATTGTCACAAGCGTCCGTCAACCTGATGGGCGCTTTAAATTTGTGCTCAATCGTGTAGCTAACTACTACCACAGTGGGACAGAGACCGGCCAAACCAAGGCGATGAGCACGTACGCAGTTGAGCTGAAACGATTCATTAACTGGTGTGTGAAAACGTACCAGTTGCAATACAGTATGGTTCAGATTGACCCTGCGGCACTGTCACTGCGACAGGAACTCATCAAGGTTGGCGTTCGTGCTGGTAAAGCCGACAATAATGGTCATGATCACGTTGGTGCCGCTAAGGGGATTGAAGTCGGGGTAGAGCGGATGCAGTCGCTAATGAGCGACGGTCAGTTTGCACTTGTTGACACGCCAACAAGTGGACTGGCAGAGCAAAGCTACGACCATTATCACTACATTAAGGAACTAGGTATGTATGTGCGTGATGAGGCCACAGGCAAGCCAGTAGATGCAAATAACCATGCAATGGATGAGAGCCGTTATGCGGCCAACTACTTCACAAAAAAGTATAAGAGGTGATTAGCCTTGTTTAATAAAATCCACGACTGGATAAAGGGGGTGTTAGTCAAAATGGGATTAGCAACAACATTGCAGAACGTAACAGACCACAAGAAAGTAATGGTGGATGACCAGCAATACTCACTGATTAGTGAATGGTTTACCATTTATCAATCACATCCAGGGTGGCAACGGATTCACCGGCAACTACCGGATGGGACGTTCCTTGATCGCCAAATGTATTCACTCAACATGGGACAGGTGTCAGCTAAGAAAATGGCGAGCCTTGTGTTCAATCAAAAAGCGTTGATTTCGGTGTCTAAGCACCAAGACAAGAAGCCGGAGCAGACTTCACCTGATGACTACGACAACGCCGAGAACAACTTCATTCATGGAGTGCTACAAGACAACCATTTTTACCACAACTTTGAGCGATACCTTGAGTATATGTTTGGCACCGGTGGCATTGTGCTACGTCTGTACACCGACCGTGGCAAGGTCAAAATTCGGTTTGCTACCGCTGATTCATTCTATCCAATCTCATCAGACGCTAACGGCGTTACTGAGTGCGTCATCGCCTCGTCAATCGTCAGCAATGGACAGCGCTATACATTGCTTGAATGGCACGAGGAAGACGACAGCTCCTACATTGTTACCAATGAGGTGTACAAGAGTGTTGATGACAAGGGTAATGATCTTGGCATGAAGATTGTTGACTGGTCTGTATTACCGGAAGCCTTTAAGAACATGGCACCACAGACCCGTTACTCCAAGGCGTTGTATTCACAACCAACGTTTATCTACCTAAAGCCCAACCTAGCCAATAACCTCGAGATGAGTAGTCCACTTGGTGTACCCATCTATGCCAATGCCAAGGACACACTTAAAGAACTAGATGAAGCTTTTGACATGTTGTGGCAAGAATTCAAAATGGGACGTCGACGCATTGTTGCACCATCTAGCCAGTTAGAAAGCAGCGTTGATCCAGTTACTGGGAAGCGGCGCTTCACGGTAGACTTCAAAGAAGAAGTTTATATGCCGTATTCAACGGAAATGAGTGGCGGAGATGGTGAAAGTACCAAGCCGACTGACATTACGTTACCACTGCGCAATGAATCCATTGTGGCGGGTATTAACGACCTGCTGCACATGTACGCTTCGCAGGTTGGATTTAGTTCAGATGCGTTCACGTTCGACTCTAAGACAGGCATGGTCACGGCTACGGCTGTTGTGAGCGAAAACTCGGATACTTACCAAACTAAGAACAGCCACGAAACCTTGATTGAGGATGCGCTACACCACATGTGCCAAGTAATCGTTGAGTTGGCTCACAATGACCCATCGGTGCAGTATAGTGGTGTCACTGATATTGACGTATCGGTCAACTTCGATGATTCAATCGCCAAGGATCGTGACGAGAACCTCAAGTATTACATGACCGCGAATGGTAACCGGCCCGTGATGTCACAACTTGAATCAATCAAGCGTGCCATGAGCGTTACTGACACAGAAGCACAAGAAATGCTGGATAAAATTAACGCTGAATCTGCCAACGTCGAGGGTGACATTAGCGACATTGTGGGTGGCAACGGTAAAGACGGTGAGGCTAATGCTTGATCCGTGGGACCTAGATAAAGTCGCCGCCAAAGATTCACAGAACTTCGCCGATGTTGAGGGCTTAATCTGGCAGCACATTGCGAACGTGTTAGCTGAGGAGCAACAGAACCAAGCGGATGATACGCCGCCTTCTAAGTGGCAGCAGGAAATGTTGAACCATGCCGATGACATTCGTAAGTATGCTAAGCAAGTGACCGGTAAGCCACAAGAAGACGCCGTGTTGACGTTAATGACGACGTTGGGGCCAATGAGCTATAACAATGTTAAACGGGCTGAAGAATGGTTGGTGACGCACTCTCATAAACCAGTGGCGCACATCGGCGACACCGCTACAATTGCCGCTGAGGTTGCTAAAGGGCAGAAAGACGGCGAGAAGTATCTGACAATTGCTCGCAACAATATGTCTGAGAACGCCTACACACAGTTCAACAAGATTGTGACCACAGCAGCGTCGGACATGCGCACTGGTACAACATCGATTAAAGCATTGAGCAAGGCGGCTAAGCAGTGGGCCGACCAGGGCATACCAGCGCTAATTGACAAGGCGGGCCGCCACTGGTCGCCAGACGTTTACATTAGGACCGTCATTGAAGCCTCGGTGAACAATACGACCAATGCGGTTGAGCTGGCCCGCTACAAGCAATACGGCGCCTTAGTGAAGATTAGTTCACACGCTGGGTGCCGCCCGTCACACCTGCGATTCCAAGATCATATCTACTCATTAACGGGTGATACCGACAAGTACCCCGATTTTGAATCAGCAACCGGCTATGGAACTGCCACAGGGATTGGCGGTATTCATTGCCGCCACCACACCTTGCCTTACATTGAGGGCGAGGGCTACATGAAGGTTCCCCAAATGGACGCAGACAAAAACGCCGCTATGTACGCTAATAAGCAAACACAGCGGCGTTTGGAATCTAATGTTCGTAAAGCTAAACGGCAACAAGTAGCCGCCGAGAAATTGGGTGATCCGGCAGATGTTGATAATGCTAAGTGTTTGGTTAAGCGCCGTCAGAAAGCCGTACGTGAGTTTACTAATGAACATAAATTAACTAGACGTTATGATCGTGAATCTTTTACTATAAAATGAACCCACAGCTGAAAGAAAAGGTACCCAAATCCAAAACATGAAGATCCTAACAAGGCACAGTCATAGAGCTGTGCAAATTGCGAATGAGTATTGAACGTTAAAGAAATGATTCCAAAAATAAGCATGGGCAAAGAAAAAAGCAACGCTTTCCCCATTGATGCAAAAGACGCGAAATCTTCTCTATCCGTAGAATCTAAAATGAATCTATTTTGGGCAGAACTAGAGCCAATAAGTATAATTATTAATACAAGTGTTGGAAAATAAAAATTAGAGTTTTTAAGAGACACAAATGTTCCAAATGTAGAGGCGCTGGCAGAGACCAGCGTGGTGGAAAGGATAAACGTGTTAAGCGATGATGTAGCCTGTTTTCTTTGCCTTTCATGTAATAACGCTTTTAGTTGTTTAATTTCATCGTTACTCAAATTTTCATTCATAGATGATCACCTCGTCCTAAGTATGACATTAAAAGGCTTATTTTTTATACACAAAATTAGGAAAGGAGCAACAATATGGCAGAAGAAAATCCAACGCCAACAGCAACTGATCCAACTCCTGCGCCAGCACCGGCACCGGAAACACAACCAACTCCTTCGCCGGTCGACACGCAGAAGGTGGCTTCAGATGCCCGGGCTGAATTGTTAAAGTCGCTAGGCTTTGATAATGAGGACGACTTAAAAGGCTTGGTTGATCAACATAACAAGGAAGTAGAGGCTAACCAAACCGAACTGGAGGCTAAGTCTGGGGAGCTTGAGAAAACAACTGGAAGGCTCTCTCAAGCGGAAACGGAACGGGATAACGCTTTGGCTCAAGTGGCGGCACTTAAGTTAGGAGTGGCAGACGACCATTTGAATGACGCATTGGCGCTTGCTAAGGCTGATCTGGCTGGCAAGACTAACGGTGTTAAGACGATTGACGACGCTCTGGCCGGTGTATTAGAACGCAACCCAGCGTTTAAGGGTGAATCTGGGCCAGCTTCAACGGCAGTGGCAGGACAAAACCTTGGCGGTGGTATGCCAGTGACGGTCCCAGATTTATCTAAGATTAGCTATGAAGAAGCAGCTAAACTCAAACTGGAACACCCAGATATTTATAAACAAGCAGCTTTAAAGCTGTCAATTTAGGAGGAAAGCATAAATGGCTAATGATATTACTGTATTAGATAACCTGATTGATCCACAGATCATGACGGCACAGATTTCTGCAAAGTTACCAAAGGCAATCCGCTTTGGTTCCATTGCTCCCATTGATACAACCCTGGAAGGACAACCAGGAGATGTAATCACGGTTCCACGTTACAAGTACATTGGAGATGCTACTGACGTTGAAGAAGGCGGCGCAATTGACTACGCTATGCTGACAACGGACACTGATACATTCACCATTAAAAAGGCTGGTAAGGGTGTAAAAATCACTGATGAAGCAGCATTGAGTGGCTATGGTGACCCTGTCGGTGAAGGCCAACGCCAAATTACAATGGCGATCGCCTCAAAGATTGATAACGACATTTTGGCGGCTGCCATGAAAGCTCGGTTGAAGTTGACTTCTGGCGTTGACGTAACGACGCTGGATATGATTGATTCCATTGAAGCGGCGTTCAACGATGACACGAGTGAGTACGCAGTTGAAGGTGATTCCTCTGCCACTGGTGTTTTGTTCATGAATCCAAAGGATGTCAATAAGTTGCGCAAGGCGGCTGCCGAAAACTGGACACGTGCTACTGATTTAGGTGACAACATCTTGATCAACGGTACGTTTGGCGAGTTGTTAGGCTGGCAAATTGTTCGCTCTCAGAAGATTGCTGTTGGGTCAGCGCTAGCAGCCAAGCCCGGGGCAATGAAGACCTTTATGAAACGTGGGGTATTAGCCGAAAAGGGACGTGACATGGATAACAAGGTTACCAAGTTCAACGCGGATGAACACTATGGTGTTGCAATTTACGATGACACTAAACTGCTTGTTATTAACCCATTTGACGTTGATGGTGGAACAGTTATTGACCAAAATGTTACGAAATCTCCTGATACTTCGGTTAAATCATCTGTTAAACGTGGGACTGCTGCTAAAACATCTACAACGGGATCAGGTACTACAACACCCAGTAAGTAACGAGGTGATCTAATGCAATGGGTTGAACAATCTTTCTATCAAGATACTTACCACGGGCAGACGATCACAAGCGACCAAGATTTCGCACGTTTAGAGGCTCGTGCCGAGGATATGGTTAACGAGTATGCCAATCATTACTTCGATAGTCATGGTCTCGAAGATTTGCCACTGGATGCTGACCGCCTAAATGTTAAGAAGGCCGTTTGTGCACAGATTGAGTGGTTTCTTGATGCCGGTGGTGTTGAGGAACTTGCCAATGCCAAACAGTCTGCTGGCGGTCTCACTCATGTGTCTGTGGGTAAGTTCAACTACGATAAAGCAGCGTCTGTGAGCCTGCCTCGTGGGACAGCCCAACGCTCGAACGTAGCTATTAATTACCTGCGGCCAACGGGCCTACTTTACAGAGGAGTTGGTCAATTTGGTTGATGCAATCCCGTTAGAACTACTATTAGATTCAATCAAGGTATTGCCGGACCAGCCAGACAAGGATAAAGACGATTCGTGGAGTGCCGAAGATTCAACCGTTGACGACATCAGTTACATCATTAGCCATGTCCGCGTTGACCCTGCAGCCGGTGTGTCGGTCCAGTCGGTGGGGGGTGGCGCAACTGTAACGACCATTACCGGTAATTACATGCTGTTTGTGGATGCTGTTAACTCAGCACCACTCCAGCAACTGCCACAGGTTAATGATCACGTAGTGGTTAGTTCAACTGGTCAAAAGTTGCTGGTTAAGTCGTTTGACCCAATCTATGACTTTGGTACCCATGTCCACCACTGGGAAGGGGTGCTGTCATGAGTAATCAGGTTAGTTGGGGCATTTTAAATACACTCACGAATGACTATTTGCTAATGAACATGCTCAAGGACAAAATCGTCACAGATGTTGACCCGTTTATTCCCAATCTGAATGGCAACTTACAAAAGAGTGTTACTCGTATCACTCGACCACATGGGGTCACGTTAATCTGGAATGAGCCGTATGCCCAGTACGTTTACGGTGGTAAGGCCATGGAATACCCAGCTGGCACGCCCGTTGGATGGGCTGCCAAAAAGGGTTACAAGAAAGTCGTGACCAATCGGCCGTTGCATTACACCGATGATGTGAATCCACAGGCACAGGGCCACTGGGTTGATCATGCATGGTTGGTTAATGGCCAATCATGGGAGCAGCTTATTATGCATGGATTGGGGGCCAAATAAATGGGACAGGTAAATCTTGACCTTGATCAGGCGGTTAACAAGTACATTAGCGCAAACGTTGAGTTATTTACCAAGATGGAACTGGGCAACAGCTACCCTCCGGGCAACACCCTTAGCTATGAAGTTCAACCAACAGGCCCAGCGGTCCGTTATTACAACGGAATCCGTAAGCGGGCTTTTTCTTTTGCCATCACGTCGAAGCATACCAAGAGCATTGTGTCATTGAACACGTTGAATGCCATTATGGACGCGATGGAAGATGCGACACATGTTTCAATCAAGAGCGGTAATGGCTCTTTCAAATTCATAAACGCCAAGACGACTGAATCTGCACATATTATTGCCACCGCTCAAGATGATGCTAATAAGGATTCGCAACAGTATTTCGTTTATCAAGGCGTTTTTCAAGTAACGGTAATTTTAAATTAGGAGGCTAATTACATGGCAGACGCAGTAGCAACAAAAAACGTACTCGGAAGTATTCAAGAAAACTACTTAGACGAATACTGGGTGGGTAAAAAGGATTCGACCGGAAAGATCATTTGGCTTTATTTGGCTGATGGTATTACGAACGTAACACCTAAGTACACCGATAAAAAGAAGACCGCCGCTTACTACAACGGTGGTGGACAAGAACGCAATACGATCACTGGTGTTACTTCTTCATACGATATCAGTGGTGACCGTTCAATCGGTAATCCCGCGCAAGATGATATTGCTTCTATGAAGCAAAAAACTGGTTCTGCCCGTGAACGGATGTTCCGTAAGTGTCAATATTTGCAAAACGATGACGGTTCACTGACCCTACACACTGTTGAAACTGGGATGGGTACATTCTCAGATATCGACGATGGTGGTGGTGCAGCTGATGATAATGGTGGGTTCAAGACAACGTTAAGTTACAATGCTTCACCTGCAACTATTGGGCCAGATGCAACTGCTGATCTAGTATCTGTATTGGCAGATACACCATGTCAGAACGTTGACATCATGGGTGTTACGTTAACCAATACGGCGAGTAAATAACAACCAATCATCTCAACCAGTAACGCCAGCTTCACAAGCACCGCAGGCTAGTTCTGCTGCACCGCAATCAGATGCAGCTAAGCCAACGGATGATGCAACGGCGTAATTTATAGACGGCTTCGGCCGTCATACATAGAACACACTAAAATTATGGAGGTCTACACATGTCAGATGTAATTAGCTTAACCATTCCCAATGACCACTTAGATTTTGAAATCGGTGGTAAGACGTTTACAGCTTCGTTTTCCGATAAGTCCGTCGCTGTCTTTAAGGCGACTGCCCTAGAAATCGAAAAGCACGAGGTTCATATCGTGCAAGAAGTCGATCGGCTGGCAACGGAAGCCACTGCCAAAAAGGACGCAGCGCGAAAGAAAGAAAACGGTGAGTTGAAGCCCGATAGTGTCCGCTTGCAGAAGACCTTAGCAGCGATTGACCGTGATTACAATCAGCGGTTTGTCAACGCCTATGAAAAGGCCGACAAAAAGGCTGGGGAACAATACAAACAGTATTTGGATGATTTGTTTGGTGCTGGTTCTGGTGAACAAATTTATAAAATCTGTTCAGAATCTAGCAACGTGTTGTCTAAAGTTGTGACCCAGGTTGTTACCAATATGACACAAGCGACAGATCTATCTGATTATCGCCAACGCTATGCCAATCAGATTGCGGCTATTAAAGCCAGTGAGACACAAGTAGGTGAATAGCCATGAGTTTTACCGAGGTCAACGTTGATTATGTAGATTTCGAGGGACGGCGTTATCGTCTTGATCTCTCGTTTCGGGTGGTGTTGTTGTACTTTGAGTTGATTAAAGACGAAGGATTGACGCCACAAGAACGGATTGAGTTAGCAACCGACTTATTGGTAGACAGCGATGCTAGTAATCTTGATGTACCAGAAAAATCCAAGTTATTAGATACTATCTTTCACGAAAAACTGTATACAGAGCGGGAGAAGCGCCGAGAAAAGCTGTTTAAACACAGCAAGCCATCGTTTGACTTTGACGCTGATGAAGATTTAATTAAAGCCGGGTTTCAGCAGCAATACGGGATTGACTTAGACACGGCTAATTTAAGTTGGTCCAAGTTTAACGCTATGCTGGATGGTCTGACGGATGATACTCAGTTTCGCAAAGTGACCACGTACCGAACGATTAAGGTAAACGACGATATGTCAGACGAACAAAAGGGGCTCATCAATAAGATGAAGCTCCTTTATTCGTTAGATGAACCAGAGCACGAGGGCAAGTTTACTAAATCGGAGCTTGACCTAGTGTTAGCTGGCTTAGATATGCCACACAAAGCACTAAAAATGCAGGAACTCAGAAAAGCAGGAAAGATTTAGGAGGTATTAGCGTATGGCCGTTGATGGGGCTGTCAGAATTAACGTTGATTTAATAACTAAACAGGCCCTAGCCGGCGCTAAGACATTAGATCAGGCCTTAAAGGGTGTGGATGTTAACCCAGCGTTGGCGACACATGTTTCCGAGTTTACAAAGAGCTTGGCGGCCAGTCGGGCAACTGTGCAACAGGCCCGTGCTGAAGTTGATAAGTTAGCGAAGAGCGAGGGCAACAACAGTGACAAGCTAAAAGAGGCCAGAAAGGCCCTAGCACAAGCCGAAGCTGAACAAGGCAAAATGATTCAGCAATTAAAGCTGAGTGCGTCAGCGTGGAAGTCTGTGGGGTCTGAGCAAGAAGAAGCCGGGCTAAAGACATCGGCCAACGTTTCCAAGTTAAAAGGGCTACGCACACAGTTGGCTGCCAATCAGGCTGAAATCGTGCGGACGGCTGATCAGTTGCGCCATCTTACCCAAGATGAAAATGCTAATGGTGCGGAGGTCGCGGCCACCCGGACTAAATACCAACAGTTACAAGCGCAACAACAGGCGTTAGTTGTTGAATCCGGTAAATTAGATAAGGCTGTCGGCGGGCTAACACCGGCGATGGCCGCGTCTGCGGATAAAGCATTGGTGTTATCAGGCCGCTTTAAAGAGGCCGGTGAAAACATGCAGAACCTGGGTCGGACGGCCACCATGGGCGCGACATTGCCAATTGTGACGGGGTTTGGCTTGGCGTATAAAGCCGCGTCAGACTTCCAATATCAATTACAGGATATTCGCAAGGAAGTGCAAGCTCAAGGCTACTCAACCCAGCAAGTAAACGGGATTATGAAACAGTTGTCATCGGACACGTTGTCATGGTCTAAACAGTTTGGGGTCGGGACCAAAGAAATCAACGACGGGATGTTTGAGCTGGTTTCTAATGGGTACAACGTCAAGCAGGCTATGGGCATGATGCCAAGCCTGTTAAAGACGATGACGGCTAACTCCGACAAGTCTGGTCAGTCCATTAAGCTAACGGCGTCCATGCTGGAGCAGTTCGGGCAGAACTTAGGTTCTAACGGAACAGTTATTAAGAACGGTAACGCGTTAATGAACCAGATGACTGAGGCAACACATAAGTCAGCCATGTCACTTGGGGATTTGCAAGAAATCAGCGGGAACGCCGGGGCTGCCATGCACGCCATGGGCGTTAAGACTAACGAGTTTCTAGCCATTTCTGGGCGGTTGAAGTCGGCCGGGATTGATGCTAGTTCCGTTGGGACTGGTTTGTCTGCTATGATGACCCGGTTAGGTACTGGGACCGGGCAAGCCGCTGCTGATTTGAAGAAGTACAACATTGCTATCTATGATTCACATGGCAAGATGAAAGATGTCTTCGACATCATCGGTCAGATGCAAAATGCCTACAAGGGCATGAACGATCAAGAACGCCAGAAGTTTATGTACGACACGATTGGTCAGGAAAACATGAAGGTTGGTATGACCTTGATGGACGCCAACCTAGGCCGGTACAAGTCATTGTCTGATGAGATTGAACATAGCAATGGCACGGTCGATAAGTACAACAAGACCATGCGTGACACTAGCCAGTTCTCACAGCAGCAGTTTAAGGCCTCACTTCAAGCGCTCGAAATCGAGTTCGGACAAAAGTTATTACCAACCATTACGCCAGTGATCAAGGAAATCACCGACCTGATGAAGCGATTTACCGAATTAGATGGTCAAACGCAGCAGAATATTATTCATACCGCTCTATTGGTGGCCGCCGCCGGACCAGCGTTAAGTCTGCTGGGTAAAGGGACGTCATTAGTGGGGCTTTTTGTTAACAAAAATACACGTCTATTAGAGCAGCTGGTACGTTTAACGGCAGGAACTAAGGGCGTGGGCGGCGCGTTGGAAGAAAGTGCGTACAGTGCAGTCAAGGCCGGGACTTCCGTTTCCGGAGTGACAAGCAAGATGGGGCTGTTTTCCACGGCTACACGCGGCGTATTGAGCGGCTTGTCAGCTATTGGACCGATGTCCGTGGCAGCTGATGCAGGTATCGGTACACTTGCGCTAGGAGCTGCACCCGCAGCACTGGCAATCGCTGGTATTGGAACAGCGGCATTTCTCGCCATCAAGTCAGAGCGGGAACATGAAGCGGAGATTGATAAGCATAACAAGAAAATCGACGAGTTCGGTATGAACGTTAGCGACGCTACTGGGAAGGCCCTGAAAGGGTTCAACGATCTACATGCCGGTGCTGAAAATGACATGACATTACTAGATACATCGGTTGGGAAGCAGTCACAAAAGCTGTCCAGCGATGTTGTAGATAAGTACTCAAAAATGGCTGATATGGTCGTCAATAAGTTTAAGGGTATGAAGAATGACACGCTTAGCGTGCTTGATGATATCGGCAAGAATTTTGGCGAAGAAGGTAACCAATGGGCTAAAGGTGTTGGCGACAGTGTTAAGACACGGACCGATGGGACTGTATCGGCAATTAAGGACGCCAAAAAAACCATTAACGATTTGTATAAGTCATTAGATGGTGATTTATCTAAAGCTAACTCGACCCAACAAGCAGAATTGACAGACGCACAAAATACTATTGCCGAAGGAGCGACGGTATTTGCAAAATCATATCAAGACCAGCAGATGATTTATCAACGCTATGTTAATGACCATGGCGATATTACTAAAAAAATGTATGGCACAGATCAAAAACAAGCGGATAAATCATACAAGTCAGTGGCCGACGCAGCCGACAAAGATTTTAAAAGCAAGAACAAAAAATTGAAAAATGCTTATGATCAAAACGAGATCGACTACAAAGAGTACACCACTGGATTAGATGCCATTGACGCCGAGAAAACAGCAAATAAAGCTAAAGCGAACATCCAGTATTTGAATACCGAAAAAGCATTTTCGGATAAATATAAAAATAACGGTGAGGAGATGCTCAGAAATGGTCAGAAATTAAACGAGGCTGAAACTCGACTGGACGCACAAGGAAATAAACAGTACTTCGACAAAATGGACCAGGCCTGGTTGTATCGCAGTGCCTGGATCGGTACAGCAAAGGAAGATAACGAAAAGTATATTCAACAACAAAAAACGGCTCACGGAACATTGCAAAAGAATCTGGATGACTATCAAAAATCCCAAGAAAAAGCATACAAAGCCATGGGAATGAGTTCTAAGCAAGCCAAGTTGCAGGCGGAAGTTGATGTTCAAGATTTAACGAACACTCTTTCCAAAAGCGATGAAAAAATCGCCGCCGCCGCAACAAAGCAGCACGCTTCGTATGTCAAAGGATTGACTGATGGGTCTCAAGGATCAGTAACAGAAGTTGCGGCAAAATGGGGACTAAACATTGCCGATGCAACACAAAAGGTTGACCTAGGAAGATACGGGAAAAAGTCAGCCCAAGACTTCTGGAATGATTTTCAATCTGGCAGCAAGGTTGGTTTTAAGGAGGCCGAAGTTTACTTCCAATCGATGTTTGATGATTGGAAACGGGTCGGAAACTCTCAATTTAACGATTTGGCCAATTCCGAAAAAAGCACTTTGCTCCAAGGGTTAGAATCCGGAGCAGTAACTATGAAACAGGCTGTTAAACAATTTGGAAAATCAATTTTAGATGCATTTCCGCAGGATCTTTCGACAGTTGGTCAAACCGAGTGGGATACGCTACGGCAAGGTCTAGAAAACGGACAGTTGAAGAGTGCTGATGTACTTAAAAAGTTTGGGGCTTCGGCACTGGACATTTTCCCGAATGACTTAACACAACTGGGAGAAAACGACATTAAAACGCTCCAAAAAGGTTTGGGCAAGCAATTTGATGCTGCAACATTGCAGCAAAAGTACGGTGACCAATTTACCCAGATTTTTCAACAAGACCAGGTATTAAGCAAGATTGCTGATAATGACATGAAGACGTTACAGCTTGGTTTGTCCTTGGGAGTTATCAACAAAGACCAGCTTGGGGCGCAATACAAACAGCAGCTAGATTCGATTTATGGACAAGACCTTTCCAAACTCGGTAAGGATTCAATCTCAACACTTGCTCAAGGGTACAAACTTGGTATACCAGAAGCGACTACGCAAATGGACGCACTGGAAAAAATGGTAGGTGATAAAACAAAAATTGATGTCTCCGGGCATGGGAAAGAGACAATGGCTACGTTGAATAAACAATATCTGGACGGAAAAGTAACTTCCGAAGATTATTTCAATGATTTAGCCCAATTTTTGCGTAAAACTTCTAACGTTACATTAACTCCCGAAGGTATTGCCACAATGGGAAGCTATAATAATGGTTTAGGGAGCCAAAAAGAAGTGGTTACGGGAACTGTTAAAGGAATTCGTACTGATGCAGAAAGCAACACTATTCCAAGTGGGGTTGTGTATAGTAATGGTCAACAATTTTCAACGGGATGGTCCAATGGGATAGATTCAAAAGGTGACCTTCCAGTGACTTCAACGTTCAACATTATGAATGGGATTGTAGGAAACATGAACACCTCCGCTGATGCAATTAATACCATCTCTAAGGGAACGGGTGGATCAGGAAACGCAGTAAGTAAGCCAGGAGGTCAAGGATTTAATAAACCAACGAGCATATCACAATTTAGGCACGCCACTGGTACACGTGGACAATTAACTCGGCCTGAACTGGCTATGGTTGGTGATGGTGGCCGTAGTGAATTGATCGACTATGGTAATGGTCAATTGGAATTGTCCCCAGACAAACCAACAATGCGACATTTACCAGCCGGCTCCACGGTTTTTAATGGTCAAGACACATTGCGAGTGCTTCCAGCATTGAAAGCTATGGGTGTGCCAATGCACGCTACTGGGACTGGTGGGAATATTGCCGACTGGTTTAAAAACTTGTTTGGCGATGTATTTAAATTCTTTGAACACCCAATTGAAAACTGGGAAAAATTAATTGACCAGTCTTATGACATGAAGCCGTTTGGGAGTGATCCAACAACAATTGGCTCAAGCACGAAAACTTGGGAAAAGAAACAGACTAGCTTTTTAGAAAAGTTAAAACAAGAGATTGAAGCTATTGGAACCGGGCAAGGCCATGTTGACATGGATACGTTTAGTAAGGCCGCTCATATGGCTGCTTCATTAATGAATCAAACCCTTTCCGATGGTGATATTGCCCATTTGTATTTCCAAGCTATGACTGAATCAAGCGCCAATCCTTCACAAGGCGGCGGATATGATGACCATGATGGTAGTGGATTACCAATGGGCATTTTCCAATATAAGCGCGGTACGTTTAGCTCTTGGGCAGTACCGGGGCACACAAATATCTTAAGCTTGATGGATCAGCTGCTTGCTGTCCTCAACGATAGTAACTGGCGTTCAGACTTTCCACCAATAGGCGTTAAACGTGGTTGGGGACCATCTGGTCACCCAATGTACGATAAAGGTGGTATCTCTTACGCAAAACAATTGGCATGGGTTTCTGAACACGGTCAAAAAGAAATCCATATTCCAGACGATCAGTCAGCCTACTCAAAGGAACTGACTGAGGACGCGGTTAAGATGTCGTTTGGTCAACAAGCATTTGTGGCAACGACGGCGGAACAAGCGTCAGGCTTCCGGCCAACTGTTATGGCAGCACCGCAACCCGTGCAGTTAAGTACACAGCAAGCAGGACAACAGGTTAATAATGGCGGTCTTGGTGGTGAACTAAAAGGGTTAGTAGATGCTTTGAGTTCGAAGATGGTCAACATCAATTTGCAACTGGATAACGGCGTATTATTTAATGCACAATATCCGCTGATTAAGCTGGCATTGGGTCAGGATGTAACGATTGATAAGACGAGAGGAGGTAAGTGATGAATCAGCTAGATGTGGAGATTATTTTAAAAGATGGTACTAGCCATTGGTTATCTGATTTAGGCATTCAGGTAGAAAAGTTTTCACCACCAGCGCCATCATTTTCGCGGAGTTATACTCCCATTGGGATGTATAGCGTTGTCGCGTCTGATATTCACACAACAGAGCGCAAGATTCCGCTTGTGTTCGATGTACGAACGGAAGACACACCAGAGCAAGAGTTAGCACGTTTACAGGTTTTTGACCTGTTTCGGGGTTATGAAGACTTCTATGTAATCAGTAGTGTGGCCCCTTTCATTCGTTGGCCCGTCCATGCCGACGATGGGTTTAGTTTTGATCCTTACGGAGCGTCACCAATCATTACTGAAGATATTACGGTTAATTTGGTGGCAACAAGCGGATTCGGTGAGACCGTCAACACAACGGATGCCATGGATAAGCCGGCCTTTTTGGGATTCGACATCCCATTTAGTTGCTTGCCACCGTACCATTTTCAAGATCAGACTGAGGTACAGGTGTTCGTTGGTGGTAGTATTCCGTTAACGTCCGATGGCAAACCGGCCACTTTATTCTTCCATGGTGACGTTAGCAGCCAATTGACGATTAAAAACAAAACGACCGGCCAAACTTTCCAACTTAACCAGTCGCTCAATAAGAACCAAGAACTAATTTTATACGGCATGGTTCCAGTTGTTGACGGCGTGAACGTTTACGACAAAGGAAACCATGCCTATTTAGACTTTGCGAAAGGTATCAACGAATTGACCATTAGCGGTGCAACTAACTTTGATCTGACGTTTACTACTCGTTATTACGTTTAGGAGGGGAGGAATTACATGCTGTACTTACGTGATGTGTCTGGCAATGAAGAACCAATACAACCCACGTCAGCTACGTTAACTAATACGCTTAATCAGATTGCTAAACTTGACGTGTCATTTTTAAACAACGGTTTGAATGAAGCAGCGGCGGGAATGTTACAACCTCGAACGCTGCTGGTTGACAGTACAACTGGTGAACAGTACAGGATTCAGACAACAAGTGGCGCCAACGTAGGCGATTACCGTAGCTGCAAAGCCACCTTTCTTGGCGTTCTTCATGATTGGAATGACCATTATATAGAAAGCGTGTTAACGGGATCGCAATCGTTAGATTCTTGCATGAAGCTAATAACGGCTAATACTGGTGTGACATATGCCATTCACGATAATTTCGATAATTACTCATTTAGTGAGAATTTTGGTGGTGGAAAAGGTTTCGACCTGTTTTTGAACACGTTAATGAGTGATTTTGGGTTTGAATGGTCATACAGTAATGCACATGTAGACATTTACAAGAAGGTTGGCAAAGACAAAGCTTTCGTGTGGTTGGATAACCTCGACTTGTTCTCGCTGAGTGATCAAGGTGATTTTACTGCCATTGCCACACATATTAAAGGAACAGGCAAGATGGATGAGAACCAGCACCCACAGGCTACGGCTGATTATACAAGCCCAAATGCAGCGCAGTGGGGCATTATTGACGCTGATCCAGTGAGTGATGAACGCTTTACTGACAACAACTCATTGCTGGACTATTTGAAGACGAAGATTCAGGACACACCACAGGTTCAACGAACAGCAACACTTAACCAATTCGATCAGAACACACCGCGTGGTAAAACCAACGATGGTCATATTGGTAACTACGGGTATATCCGGGATCGCAACGGTGTGGATGTATTAACGCGCGTGAGTGAAACGTCGAGCGACTTGGTTAATCCTGAATCCAAAAGTGTTACATTTGGTAATCTTGACCAGAGTTTTACCCAAATCATGGCTGGTTTAAAGACGGCGCATGATGATTCAGGTAAGACGATTGAATCATTGAAAAATGAAGCGGCTAAGTGGAAGCCAGATATTGCCATCTTACCGAAAGTTGGTGAAGTAGATGACTGACATTAGGCCTGTGGCGTTTCCGGGAACAGAGCAACAATTTTATCCGCAGACGCACGTTAATGCGGTTATTGGATTAACCGGCCAGTTCTTGTATACCCAAATTAAGCCGTTGCTTGACTGGAACGATATCGCCAACAAACCGAAACTTGTGACGCAGAATGATCTAACGACTGCCATTGATGGAATTCAGGTGCCAACCATCACTTGGGCCAGTATTGCAGATAAGCCGGATGTGGCAACTAAAGCGGATGTAGCTACCGCAGTCGGTGCAGTCAAAGTGCCCGACGTGAGCGGCTTGGCTAAGCAGTCGGATCTCGCGTTAACTCAAAAGTACGGTTTGCCAAGCAATTACTGGATTAACAAGACGCAGACAGTCGGGAAGTCATTAGATTCTAATGGCTTGCCGACCGTCATTAATGCTAAGGCAATCACTTCTGATTTAATCGCTTATGATTCGGCAGCGCAATTAGTTTGTGTTGGCTGGGGTGCTGAACCTAACGACCAGCTGACTGTGGCTTTCTTTGATTCAAACAAAAAGTTTTTAAGTTCTACAATCTGGACAATTACAGCCAAGGGAACGGGTGATCGCCCCCGGTCAATCATCGAGTTTTACAAATACGCGGTTGCTTCAACAGCCTACATCCGGATTAGTTGCGGGTACAGTAATTCACCACAATGTATGGTAGTTAGCGCTGTGTTTGAGCAGCACGATTTTGTGCCAGCGTTAGCCGACTTGGAAGACAACCAGTATCCGCTTGTGACAGATTTGTCCTCCAAAATAACACCGTTTAATGCCAATTGGAGCGTTGGCAGCCCAGTCGTTGAGGAGGTTCGATTGTCAGCTAATAGTGGATATTTAAAGGTCAACGCAACTATCTTAAGCGCAAGCGAACAGGCAGCCAATATTCAATGGGACGCCGTTAATATCACTGGCATTGTTGGAACGCCTAAACTGCCCGTGGACACCAGGGTTGGCATTGGAGTTAGCCAGGTAAATGCGGGCGTTGGCAACGTGGTGATGTCTGGTTTGGTCAACGGCGGTGTGACGCTTGGCGCCACGTACATGTTTAGTGTTAGCAGTAATTTCCCACGGGCCTTCGATGCGCGGATTCCACTCAAATATTAGGAAGGGGGCGTAGTTACGACATTACTAGAACAAACACAGCAGTATTCCTATTTAGCGATGACCTTTGACGAAATCAAATGGCCCGGGCCTACGATTAGTCATTTAATCGCGTCGAATGATGGGTTCAACTGGGATGAGTTAAAGCAATATGATTTTGGCTGGCGAGATCCGTCATTGGCGCAATTCAATGATTATTGGTACATCATTTATACCGGTGGTATTGTTCGAACAAAGGACTGGGAACAGTTCGATCAATTGTCTTATCCGATTGACAAACCAGGTTGTATGACCTGGGCGCCAGAGTGGGTCAATGACAAGAACGGCTGGCACATCATTTATGCCCAAACGCCACCTAACGGGACTGAGCAGGACTTCGATTTGTTCGTTGTCGATTTTGACCCGGACACAGGCAGCATTGACATGGCAACCAGTCAAAAGGTGGTCGCAAATTATGTCAAGGGTAGCCCGATTGATCCGAATATTAATTTTATCGACGGTTGGTACTATCTATGGGCCCGTGAGCGTGATTTTGTTGTTCGACTGTACCGGAGCGACGCACTGTCGGGGCCTTACACGCCAGTCGCCACTAATTTTCCTGATGTTCAAAGCGGGCTGAATGACG
>NZ_BQXN01000031.1:0-22728 GCF_045862745.1 Furfurilactobacillus entadae
TCGGTTGCGGCTTTAACGACCGTTTCCGTTTGTGGTTGGCTAGCAGCAGGTGTTGAAGTTGTGTCAGCACTTGCTGAAACAGCCCCCGTTGCTAATGCGGCAGCTGTACCGATGAAGAATAATGGTGCGTACAGCCAACCCTTCTTTGATTTAAACATTTTAACCCGACTCTTAACAACTGGACGAGTTACCTTACGATTATCTGATGACATTTTAAACTTTCCCCTTTCTTGTTCACCTCGTACTTTCTCTCTTTAACGATTGTTTGTAAACAACTAAATTGACACAAAGTTTCGTTGGCGTTAATTTATTTATCGAAATGTATCCGGTTTATAAGTTGTTCCGTTTTCGTGATTATCGTAGCAAACAGGGGCCCAACTTGGTCGGTTGCATAACAGAAACAACCACACTTTATTAAAAATCTTATAAAAACGATTACAAAAAAGATCATATAACTTTGTTAAAAAGTTCATTTTAATACGTTGACTGTATATTTTCGGGTCACAATTGTTATTATTTTATTTAATTAATTCTTTTTAGTTTTTTTGAACGTTATTCCCCTTGTTAACTATGATTCTCATGAGGTTTAACGCCCTAAAAACCTTTTACTAAGCGGTTTTTACCCTTCTGAATTTTATTTCTATTTATTAACCAGTTACCCGCTTCACTATTTTTCGAACACTGTGAATGGTCAGCAAATCCTTCATCGTATGAATCACTTATAAATTTAATCATCGAAAATCGCCACTTCATTTGTCAATACATAAATTTAACTAGTTAATCATTCATTTACACATGATTGACCGTTTCTACTATATAATATGTCAATTCATCGGACCGAGTTTGCGCCGTTGATTAACCCAACCATTTTAAAAGGCACCGACTGGATTACTAGTCAGTGCCTTTATTTGATCTATTTACGTAAACTCAGTTTTTCAACGTTGAGGATTTCATCAATCCATCCATCATAGAAACCAACTTCATGGCTAACCATAATCAGGTTGCCCCGGAACTTTTGAAGTGCCTCGCTCAACGCATTCTTCGTTTCATCATCCAAATGGTTGGTCGGTTCATCCATTATTAGGAAGTTTGATGGCGTCAATTCCATGATGGCCAGCTTAACCTTCGTTTGTTCCCCACCCGAAAGCAAGTTCATTGGCTTCATGACATTGGCGGCATTGATTCCGGCAGCCCCAAGCTTTGTCCGAATCGTCTTCGGCAACATTGTCGGAAATTCATTTTGAATGATTTGAAGTGGTGTCAGCCGATCATCTTCCCAATCCAAGTCCTGATTGAAGTAGTTGATTTTTGCAGAGGGTGAAAATTCTGCCTCACCAGCTAACGGTGTCAGTTCGCCGAGGATCGACTTAATCAGCGTTGATTTCCCGACCCCGTTGAACCCGGCAAACGCAATTTTTTGAGCGGTCCCCAACGTAAACGTCACGGGTGCTAACAGTGGCCGTTCGTATCCAGCAGACAATCCCCGAACCACCAACGCGTTTTGTGAGCCCGTATCAAGATACGGAAAGTCAAACCGGGCCTGAACGTTATCTGACGGCGGATCGATCCGTTCCATCCGGTTCAGCATCTTTTCACGTGACTTCGCCATGTTGGAGTGTGAACCAGCCTTAAACTTTGAAATCAGCTTTTCGTTCTTTTCAATAACGACCCGCTGTTTCTCGTAGGCCTTTTCTTGGAATTCGCGTTTCTCTTCCTTTTGCTTCATGGCCTTCTTGAAGCTACCACGGTACTTCGTGATCTGCCCAAAGGAAACGTCACAAATCGCATTCGTGACGGCTTCCAAGAAATCATAGTCATGTGAAATGACCATGGCGGCCCCTTCATAACCATTTAAATAATCTTCAAGCCACTGAATGTGTGCCACATCAAGATAGTTTGTCGGTTCATCAAGCAGAATAACGTCTGGATTTTCTAGCAACAGCTTAGCCAAAATAATCTTTGACCGCTGGCCACCGGACATTTCTGACACAACGTGGTCCTTACCGATCTCGTTTAAACCCAGTCCAGTAATGACCCGTTCAATTTCGGTCTCGACGTCATAAAAATTACGGGCTGCCAGTTCATCTTGTAACCGTCCCGCCTTTTCTAACAACGCATCATCCATCGACTCCGCATAGTCAGCATAGTATTGCTGCATCTTTGCGTCCTTAGCATATAATTCAGCGTACGCAGTGTGCAGAAACTCAATTAACGTCATCCCCTCCGGAATGTCCGCATACTGGTCTAAATAACCTATCCGCACGTTTTTTTGCCATTTAATGGCACCTTCAACGGGAAGCAGTGTTCCCGTTAAGATTTTGATCAACGTCGACTTACCCGCCCCGTTTTGCCCGACGATACCTAAGTGTTCACCCTTTTCCAACTGGAAACTGGCGTCTTCATAAAGGTTTTTATCGGCAAAGCTCATGGATAAGCCCGTTACTTCTAACAAGCTCATGATTAATTACTCTCTTTTTCTTCGTCCCACTGGTTAGTCGGTTGCGCATTCTTAACGAATAAAGCCTGTTCCAACCAGTTTTCATGTTGTTTCAGCGTTTAATAATATACCACATTTCACAAGGCAAGACCAACGATGGCGGTGACCGGACCTGTGTGCTAGACTTAGACAAAATACGTTTGCTGGAGGTTTTTCACCCATGAATGTCCGCACTATTAGCCAACTTACCATTAATGTCAGTGATCCAAAACGGGCCTGGCGCTTTTATCATGAAGTCTTTGACTTGCCAGAGACCATCCTCCCCGACGGAACTGATAGTGTGTTGGTGAATGGTCAACCGCTCACCTTTATCACAGTGCCCGAACACCCAGCAAACAACGATCAAAGCGCTCCTGATATCGTTATTCACGCTCACGATAACATTGACGCGTTAATCAGCCACCTACAAAACTACTGGGTGCCAATCATCGCCGGCCCCCTAACAGATGGTGACCTGCAGGCAGTTTACATTAATGATTTCGAAGGGAATTTGATTGAAATTCTGGAACGACCTAAACATTAAGCCTTCACTCAAGAAAGACCGGCTAAACCCTCATTATATGGGTTCAGCCGGTCTTTTAGTTTAATGACTTGTGACTGTGGCAACATCCGCACCGCGTTTAACCGCCGTGGGTGCAACCATCGTTAGTTCATCCACATGATCCATGTTTGTGATCACAACCATGGTCGTCGTCGCTTTTCCTGCTGTCCGAATGGCCTCGAAGTCAACTGTCAGTATTGGTTCACCGGCACTGACGATCGTCCCAGCTTCCAGAAGCGTTGTAAACGGCGCCCCATCCAGTTCCACCGTGTTGATCCCCACGTGAACGAGAATTTCTAACCCACTTGTGGTCGTTACCCCAAACGCATGCTTGGTTGGGAAAATCATGGAAATCGTTCCGGCGACCGGACTCACAATTGTTCCCGTTGTCGGCTCAATGGCGTACCCATCACCCAGTAACTTTCCGCCAAACGTTTCGTCTGCAACAGCGCTCAAGTCAACCATGTTCCCATCAGCAACGGCTGCCAGTGTCGTCACATGCGTTATTGGCGTTTGTGCGACCGTCTCACCTGCGTCAGGCGTTGAACTCACGGGATCAGCGACTGCCAACGTTTCTGAAACCTCACCACGATAGATGGCTTCCAGCGCGTCTTCAACAAACTGAACTTCTGTCCCGATGATAATTTGAATGTTATGTTCATCAAGTACGTTTACAGCTGGTGCTCCCGTTGCTCGAATCGCGGCCGCGTCCACGACCGCGGTGTCCTTTAACTGCCACCGCAACCGGGTCGTACAATTCCCCATCTGTTGCACGTTACTTTTTCCACCAATGGCAGCCCAAATCTTCCGGCCCTGGCGGAGATACTTATCTTCCGTAGCGTCCGTTGGTTCATCATCGTTTGCCATGGACGGGTCATCATCTTCACGACCCGGTGTTTTTAAATCAAAGTGCTTAATGGCAAAATCAAAACCAAAGTAGTAAATCACGGCCATGCCAAGCCCCTGAACCAGAAGCATTAACGGCATGTTTGCCAGTGGCATTCGTGTACTTAATAAAAAGTCGACTAACCCTGCGCTAAACGAAAAACCTGCCGTCCAGTGCATCGCAGCGGCTAGGGCCAGGGATAGCCCCGTAAAGATCGCATGAAGTAAATAGAGTGGCCAAGCCACAAACATAAAGGAAAACTCCAACGGTTCGCTCACCCCGGTAAAGAATGAGGCAAACGCACCGGCAAGCATGAGGGAACCTGTCTTTTTCTTATTTTCTGGCCGCGCATTGCGATAAATCGCGTAGGCACCAGCAGGCAGTCCGAACATCATGACGGGGAAAAAGCCCGCCATGTACATGCCCGTCACCCCTTTAGTTCCAGAACCAGCAAGCCACTTCCCCATGTCATTAATATCAGCCACATTAAACCAAAAGACCGCGTTCAACGCGTGGTGTAAACCAGTAGGAATTAACAACCGGTTGAAAAATCCGTAAAGACCAGCACCAACCCAGCCAAGTTTCGAAATGGTTGTCCCAAATGCCACCAACGCACCGTAAACAGCCGGCCAGACAAAAAGTAAAACCAGTGTGACGAACATCATTGAAACCGCTGCTAGGATCGGCACACTCCGCTTTCCGGAGAAAAAGGACAGGGCCATTGGCAGCTTGGTCGCATGAAACCGGTTATACAACGCCGCCGCGATCAGCCCGGCAATGATCCCAATCAGCACGTTATTGTGAATCGCCGTAAACGCTGGGTTTACCGCACTCACTTTAATCTGCAAAAATGGGGCAAGGTGGATTGGGTCGAGCATGTATGCCGGGATGATGTAGGCCACTAACCCAGCAACGGCCGCTGCGCCATCCTGACGTTCTGACATTCCTAATGCTAACCCAATGGCGAAAAGGAGCGCAAGTGAATCTAACACTGCCGTTCCACCATTAACTAAAAAGCCACCCACTGCGTTTGCTTTACCGATCCAGTTACCGATCCCAATTAACAGTGCGGCAGCCGGTAGCGTGGCTACTGGTAGCATTAAGGAACGGCCCATCCGTTGAAAATACTCTTTCATGCTTTCATTTCTCCTGTCATTTTCATACCAATGGTATTTATAATACCGTTTAATCGTTGGTACGCAAGCATATAGTTGCTACAATTGACCTATACCATTAATCGGAGGCCTTGTGCGCCTTGACCTGCCGTCCAGAAAACTTTTTTCATTTATTTTCACTGCTAACCACATTTGCTTTCATTAGTTTAAAACCGTATAAAAAAGGCGTGATTGGTGTCTATACCAATCACGCCTTTCATTTTTATCTTCATCCAATTGTGGTTGTTTTAATCAACCAACGAGCGCCAATCCTGAGCGTAAATAAAGCCCATCGCTTTTTCACCCGTGTGGACCCCAATCAGTGGTCCGATAATGCCATCCTCGAAGATCACAGATGGTTGCGCTGCCCGCGAAGCTGCTAACCACTGCGCCTTCAAATCTGCATTATTTGCATCCACGATGCTCACACGCAGCGGATAATTTGTTGTCGCCACAATCTCAGCAAACTGCTTTTGAATGCTTAGAAATGCACGTTTCATTTGTCGTTCACGGCCGGTTGCAATAATTTTACCTTCTGGTGTAAACGCCAGCATTGGCTTAATTTGCAGCATCGTCCCGATGAGTGACTGACCATTAGAGATTCTGCCGGTGCGCATTAAATGACGCATATCATCCACGACAAACATCACCTTTGTCGTTTCCCGTAACTGGGCCAAGCGCGCAAAAATCTCATCAACGCTGTGGCCCTTTTCAGCAAGCGCAGCTGCCAGGAGAACCTGATTTCCAGCCCCAGCACAGGCGATCCGCGAATCCCAGATGTGAACATCCAAATTATCAACCGTTGGGGCATATGCTTCGACGTTTGAAATAAATCCGGAGATGCCACTTGATAGGCCCACGATAATGGCCGTGTCGTACCCATCGGCAACAACCTGGTCTAGCACCCGTTGAACTTCCCCATTTGACGGTTGTGATGTCGTTGGCGCAACGTGTTCTGTTTTAAGTAGGGCATAAAATTTCTTTGCATCTAAGTCCACATTTTCGTGATACACATGATTCCCAAACAAGACTGGATCATTGATCACATAAATGTGGTAACGGTCTTGATCTGCTGCGTTAATGTACGCTGAACTATCCGTTAACACCGCAATTTTCATATCAATTACCTAGTTTCATTTAATGTCGTTTCATTCATTATCTCAATTGACTGATGGAACTGCAAACACAGAGTCACAGGTATCCCACCGCCGCTAATGCCACGCCACCAAGTAGTGAAGCGACGACATACCCAACGGCCAGCGCATGATGGTGATCGTGCATGAGCAACACCACTTCATTAACCATGGTTGAAAAGGTCGTGAACCCACCCAACAGTCCCGCACCAAGGAATACCTTAATAGCCAGCGGCCACGTACTCCCCATGAGCACCCCTAAGCACAAGCTTCCCACTAAGTTAATACCAAACGTCGCCCATGGAAAGGGAACCTGGTGATTAAACTGTTTCTCAAATTGCATCACCAAATAGCGAAGGATTGCGCCGCCGCTTGCGCCCAGGCCAGCCAGTCCGCTCATTAGGATCATTGCCAATCACCCTCCGTCCGTTCCAGTAGCCAGTGCGCCAACCGTTGCCCGGCGCTTGCGGCCGCAAGTCCGCCAATAACGGAGCTCAGCACGTAGACCGTTACGACCAGCCATTGGCCAGTCTGCAACAGTTTGACACACTCTAAGGAAAAGCTCGAAAACGTGGTGAACGCACCGATCATCCCGGTCCCTAGTCCTAAAATCACTTCGCTAGGTAATGGCAAGCGGTTCGCCAACCAAAAGTTAACCATGGCCAATAAAAACGCGCCACTAATGTTAATCGCAATCGTTGTTCCGTACCACTGTGTCGTTAGCGGCCACATTAGTTCTAGTAGTTCCCGCAAGAACCCACCAACAAACGCAAATCCGCCGACGGCTAATATTCGTCGTGTCATTTTGTCATTTCCCCTCTGTTTTAACGCTAGACATCCCTCTACCTTACTCAAGAATCGCCGTTATGACAACTAACGCCCGGGGAAATTCACCAATCTGTAAAAAAACATTTGACACGATTGAAGCGCTCCTCTACACTACAACGTATAAAGACAGCTTACAAAAAGGAGTTCGTTATGATGGTGATTAGTCACGTTCAACAACTAAATACTTGGCAAAGCCGGTAATTCAGGTTGCTTAACCACCATCGTGGCTGGATGCAATCTGAAGTCAGATCTTCGATTGCATCTGTGCCGACTAACTTTGATGTGAATTCATCACCGAGTGCGCACGGATTAACCCCTGTGTGAGCCCGGTGTTTTTTATTTTAACGGCAGCTCGCACACGTGAGCTGCCGTTTTTTCATGTTCTCACCGCCACCACCCATTTTATTCAAAGGAGTTCCTGCTTATGAAACGCTTGTACAGTCTCATTGCCATTATTTTCATTTTCCTCGGCGTCGCCTTTTTCCAAGGTAAACAGCAACAACGCGCCCAACAAAAAATTCCAACGGTTGGTGTTCTCCAACTGTTGACCCATCCGGCCCTCGATACCATCAATCGTGGAATCGACGATAGCCTGAAGGCCCACGGGTACATCCCCGGGAAGACCATTCACATTGATTTTCAAAACGCTGAGGGCGACCAAAGTAACTTGCAAACAATGAGCGCCCGTTTTGTTCATGAACAGGTCGATGTCGCGATTGGGATTGCCACCCCATCAGCTCAGGCACTAGCTAATGCGACCACAAAGATTCCGGTTGTCTTAGGAGCTGTCACCGACCCGAAAGGTGCAAAACTCGTTCAAAACAACACGCGTCCCGGTGGCAACATCACTGGTGTTTCCGACCAGGCACCGCTTGCTGAGCAACTCGGTTTGATCAAGAAGCTAACACCAAACCTCAAGACACTCGGGATCATTTACACGTCAAGCGACGACTCGGCAACGGCGCAATACAAGCAGTTTAAGGCCCTTTGTCAAAAGGAACACATCACCTTAAAGGCCTACTCTGTTGCGAACACCAATGACGTTAACCAGGTCTCACAAACCATGGCTAATGAGGTGGACGCCGTGTACGTTCCGACCGACAACACGTTAGCTAGTGCGATGCAGACCCTGGTTGCCAACACTAACGCCAAGAAGATTCCGGTCTTTCCAGCCGTTGACACCATGGTTAAACAGGGCGGACTTGCCACTTACTCCGTCAACCAGTACAAGCTGGGCCGCTTAACCGGCGACATGACCGTTGCCATCTTGAAACACAAAAAGACACCAGCAACCACACCAATTGAATATGTCCGCCACGGTGACTTAACCATTAACCTCAAGGTTGCCAAACAACTGGGCATCACCATCCCACAATCACTCATTAATGAAGCAAAGCAAAAGGGGGAACTTTACAAATGACACTCATTACATCCGCAATCGGCCAGGGGCTCTTATGGGCCATCCTGGGTCTCGGCTTGTTCCTCACCTTTCGAATTCTCGATTTCCCCGACATGACCGTTGAAGGCACGTTTCCACTCGGTGCTGCCACCGCTGTTGCCTTGATCTATCGGGGCATGAACCCATTGTTGGCCACGCTGTGTGCGTTTCTGGTTGGGATGGGCGCCGGCCTCATCACTGGGTTACTGTACACCAAGGGCCGTATTCCCATTTTATTGGCCGGAATCCTCGTTATGACCGCCGCCTACTCCGTAAACTTACGAATCATGGGGCGCGCTAACCTGAGTCTTCTTGGGAAGTCTTCCCTCTTCAAGAACGACTTCTTAGAATCACTCCCACAGTACTTTGACGGCGTTTTTGTCGGTCTTATTGTGATCATCCTTGTTACCGGCCTACTCGTCTTCTTTCTTAACACCAACCTGGGGCAAGCATTTATCGCAACCGGTGATAACCCCACCATGGCTCGCTCCGTCGGCATCAAAACAGACCGGATGGTCATTATGGGCCTCATGCTATCAAACGGGCTCATCGCAATGGGCGGTGCGCTTGTGGCCCAAAATAACGGCTATGCTGACGTTAACATGGGTATTGGGATCATCGTCATTGCGCTTGCCTCGATCATCATCGGGGAAGTTGCGTTTGGTGAATTATCCCTGACCCAGCGCCTGATTGCCGTTACCCTAGGGAGTATTTTATACCGCTTTGCTTTACTGATTGTATTACAACTCAACTTCTCTGCTAACGACCTAAACTTACTATCCGCAATCATCCTCGCGCTTTGTTTATTACTACCGCGGTTCCGTCAGTTTCTCCACTTTGATCGCCTCGTTGAAAGGAGCACCCATCATGGCCACAACTAATTCTGAACCACTGCTAGAACTGAGCCACGTTTCCACCGTGGTCAACGCGCACACCGCTAACGAAACGACGATTCTAAACGACCTGAATCTGGCCATTTATCCTGGTGACTTTATCACTGTTCTTGGTTCAAATGGCGCTGGTAAGTCCACCCTCTTTAACGTTATTGGTGGCAATCTCACCGCAGATCAAGGTGACGTTTTGCTACACGGCCAATCCATTAAACATGAAAGTGAAGAACAGCGAACCCGTTTCCTCGCCCGTGTCTTCCAAGATCCTAAATTAGGAACGGCGCCCCGGATGACCGTTGCTGAAAACCTTCTGTTAGCCTCACACCGGGGCCAACGACGGGGCCTTGTTCCTCGTCACCTCCACCGCCACATGACAGATTACAAGACGATGGCCGCCACGATGAACAACAATCTTGAAAACCGGTTAGACACGGCCGCAGGGGCCCTCTCTGGTGGACAACGGCAGGCACTCAGCTTCCTAATGGCCGTCGAGAGTAAACCTGAACTCCTTCTATTAGACGAACACACGGCAGCGTTAGATCCCAAAACATCGGAGCAATTAATGACGGCCACAAATGAACGCATCGCAGCCGATCACCTCACGTGCCTAATGATCACCCACCGGCTTGAAGACGCCCTTAAATACGGCAACCGTCTCATCGTTTTGAATGGCGGAAAGGTCACCGTCGACGTTTCAGGTGCCGAAAAGGCTGCATTGACCCGCGAACAACTCTTTGGCTTTTTTGAAACCCTCTAAGCGTTGCTAGAACTTGCGTTTATCAGGTATCCTAGGGGTAAAGTTCGTTTGAAAGGACAGTTCATAAATGAATCCGCTTGTTTCAATTATCATCCCCGTTCATAATGCTCGGGCAACGCTAGACCACTGCTTAGGCAGTCTCGCACGCCAAACCTACGCGAACATCGAACTTCTGCTTGTGGATGACGCCTCAACCGATGACTCCGGCACCATCTGTGCGTTCTGGGCCGCTCGTGAACCACGGATCCAGGTCTTGACCCAATCCACAAACCAAGGTGTCTCAGCTGCCCGCAACCGTGGCCTTACAACGGCAACCGGAAAATTCGTGTGTTTTGTCGACAGCGACGACTGGTGCGAACCCACCTACATTGAGCGCTTCGTTAATAACATGACGACCCATCAGGTCGCCATGGCTTGTGGTGGCTATTTTGCAGACGGCGGCCTTATCAAAGCAATTACTAACGATCCGCTCGCCCGTCAGCTTAGCCAAGAAGAACTGCTGACCGACATCATTAAGCCCAGCGGCGACATTCGTGGTTTCCTGTGGAACAAGTGCTACTCACTTAACGTTATCAACGCGCACAACCTGCGCTTCGACACTGAGTTGGCCATGATGGAAGACCAGCTTTTCAACGTGCAGTATGCCACCACAATTGACGGAGCCTGGTACGATTCAACACAGACGTATCATTACGTGACCTACAGTGACAGCGCTAGCCACGCTCTGTCAGCCAAGAAATTGACCAACGAGTTTGCAGCACTGGATAAAATTGACGCGGCCCTTCAAACAACGGGATTGACCGCAACACCATTTCATCCAGAACAATAAGCATAATAAATAAGGGTTCGAAATCTTAGATGATTTCGAACCCTTATTTGATTGAAAAATCATTGACCTTGCCGGTAGTAATAGCTATCAGCAGAATAATTATCAGCATTTTGAGTCCCAATAAGCCGTGGTTTGCTCGTATCAGATTGATCTCCGGCCTTGTTTTTGACCCCAATGGGATAAGCCGCCAGATAGTAACCAAAAAGACCCTCTGGACCCACTTGCATTTCGACTCCTGATGCAGTCATTTCCGATTTATTCATGTGGCTAGTGTATGTTGTACCATCCGGATCATTGTACTGAACCGAACCGTCAGCATGAACTGTCGCTACAGAACCAGCACCGTTCTTCCATGTTCCCACTAACGAGCTCATGTCACCATGTGCCATTGCTGCACTATCAATATCACCTGCCGCTACTAATTCTTGCGTTGAAGCAGTTTGCGTCTTTGCAGGCGCCGCTACCATGGAAGAATCCTTTGCGGCTTGTGACGTCGCTTTTGCAGTTGCTGCCACTTTTGTCGACGGTGTAACCGCACTTGATGAGCTTGCGGTTACTGTTGCTGATGAACTTGCTGACGAACCTTGCTTTTGGTGGCGGTGAGCGGACTCACCCGTCGTCTTTTTATCATCACTGGTCGTTGTTGCTTTAGCAACTTCGATACCTTTCTGTTGCTTCGCCGTTTCACGATGAAAAATCGTGTCAAACCCCTGCGTGTGTGTGACCGACAACGTGGCCCCCGCCCCCACAACGACCAAAGCAACAACAACCATGGTGGTGATTACCGCCCATCGACGCCGTTGTGCCCGAATGACATAAAAGTCTGCCTGCCAATTTGGGTCATCCCGCCGTTGTTTGAAAAATTCATACGTATGTGGTGAACGCGTGGTTCCCCCGAAATATTTCTTAGCCACTACGAACGCTCTCCAATCTTTTTTAATTATGAAATCACAGCTTTATCAGTTGCCGCGCAAAAACATCAAGCACAGCTGAATGTCCGTGGTTCCCAGTTGTACTTGATGCTTTCAATTATCGTTAATTATTTACGCGGCACTTTCCGCGGAATTAAGTTCCGAACGCCCCCAGACGGGACCTTCATGTCACCCTCATACCGTGGAATCAAATGAACGTGAGCATGAAAAACCGTTTGCCCAGCGTCAGCACCAAGGTTCATGCCGATGTTGTATGCATCTGGATGATACTGGTCATCAAGTTGCGCTTTCATTGCAACAACCAGTTCATCAATGGCCGCTTTTTCTTCATTGGTAAGCCCCCACCAATCCGTCGCGTGGCGCTTTGGCACGATCAATGTGTGCCCGGGGTTCACCGGATGAATATCCCAAAATGCTTTGGCCAAGTCATTTTCAATAATGATGTCCGTTTTTTCACAGAACGGACAACCAGGTTTCTGCGTTAAGTTCATTTTTGCTCCCCTCATTGACGGTTCACTGACCGTGCATGGCGCCGCCGATGATTACTAATCAATAACCACAACCACAGGCAACCACTCACAAACGTTAACACTGTTGTTAAAAATTGGAACATTTGGACATTTGCTGCAAACCAGGACAACGTCTGGTTGTGATAGCGTGACGTTAGTTGATCTAACACCGTCCCACTTACAGAATTGGTCAATGAATCAACCACCGTAGTGCTGCTTCCTAAGCCAAATGAGGATGCCTGTTGATTCACGTCTGCCGCGATGGCCGCCTTAATCGTCTTATTATTAAAGTTCAGGTCTTCACCGGCGTAAGTCTCCTGGACACCCGTCTTGAGCGTTGCTTTAATCAGTCGATCCGAAGCGATACTGCTTGGGAGGTGATTATTCGTCAGTGTGGTTACGAATTCATCATGAACCTGATTAACTACCATTGGTGACTGCACTGCTTGTGCCATGAACGGTTCACTCAAAACGGTCAACCGAACACCAAGACTCACTAGGAAAACAAGCCCGACTAAGAAGCTTAGGAATCCGTGCGGACGACGCAATTTTTTAACGGGATCATTCGCCACTTTTGGCGGCTGACTGTGCCGGCTCATCCGTGTTCCCTGTTGGTTTTCATAATCATTTTTCATAACGTCATTTTAGCACAATTCTGATCATCCCCGATCGCTTCAAACGTTAAAAAAACCGTAAGTCACGTTGTTTAGACTGTTTATAAATTACTAATAATAACCATTACTGGAATAAGTTAATTTAATTGACCTTTTAGCCGCTTGCAGTTATAGTGACCCTAATCCAGCATTTTGTAACCGGTTACTTATTTGACCCATTGCAGTTTGACGATTGTTTCGACCAATAACAACAACATCGTTGACTAAGTGCATCTATTTTCCCTAAAACGGATATTTTTGTACACTTTCGTTATAATTTTTAAAATTTTTTTATTATCGCTAAACGTTGGTATAACAACGGTTAACCCCCTGTTACATTACTCAATTAAATAAAAACTAGCAAAATCAGTTTGACAGTTAATATAAATTAACTTATAGTTATTATCAGCAAATGGTAAACATAACAAATTCCCTGACACTCAAGGAGGACTGCATATGCTACACATTTACACGATTGGCTCATCCACTTCATGTCGCCGCGCCGTTCAATGGTTAAAGGACAACATGGTTCCTTTCAAAGAACATCCCATTGATACGACCGCTGAGAAAACCGTTAAGGCACGTGAAAATCTTTCGCCAGACGTTTTGAAACAATTCTTAGCAGCCAGTGAAAATGGTTGTGATGAGCTGGTCGCTCCCCGCTCACTCGCAATGCAGGCGCTAAGCAAAAAAATGGACCTAACACAACTTTCACTCAAAGAAATGTTAAACGTCATTATTGATAATCCGAAAATGCTGCGCTGGCCAATTGCGTTTGATGACACGCGAAAGGTGCTGCAGGTCGGTTTTAACGACGACGAATTTGGGACGTTTATTCCCCGTCGTCTTCGAAAACAGGAATTAAATAGTATTCTTGTCCGCTTAAACAGCTAATTTCCATTCCCCCTCTTGTTTACAAAAAAAGCACGCCACCACTGCCTGATGACCAGTGGTGACGTGCTTTTTGTTATTTTTGTTGCCATGAACGACCATTAGGATTTTGTGGATAGCGTGTTTGTGGTGTGTAGTGTGAATTCCACAGAAAGTCCACCAACGCCCGATCCACCCGGGGATTTTGGTGCAGTAAATAATGGATCACGGTGATTCCACCAAACAAAATCTGCGTTTGGTAATGATCCACACGCCCTGTCAGCGTGGTTCCGAGTTGTTGGTCACCCTCAACGGAAACACCAAAATCGCCCCCAGTATTAAACGCATTTCCGGCAATGTTTAACACCGAAATGTGCTGAGGAAACCGTGTCACGGCCCGCCGTTCAGCCTTACTGTACGTCGTCGCAATGTTGACAAACTTTACTGTTGTTGGGTAATCCTCACGATGATCAGCCGCTGGCCCCGTCAAGTACTGGTAAATAATGTTACACCCTGATGAATGCCCCACTAGATTCACCGTCTGGATGTGCTCTTGCTGCTTTAATTGTTTCATGATCGGTCTCAGTTGCTTGGCCTCTTTTTGCGCATTATGATTGTCCGCAAAAAGCACCAGAATCAGCGGATTATGGTTTCCAAGTGGGCCCTTTTTATCAATGGTTGCATGCCCACTTTTCGAAACGTGGATCGTCCAAACCGGCCGGCCAATGTCATAACGTGCCAACCGATCGATCAGCGGACCAAACGTCAGCCAGTTACTGTAGTCTCCCGAAATAAACAGCGTTGGCGTCTTACTGTACGTCACCCGGACGTGCCCCAGCTGCTTTTGTTCACCAGCTTCAAAGTTCATCACAATTCCTGCAATCAATAACAGACCACACAGTGTCCCAATCAACCAATGAATAAACCGATCTTGTTTTGCTGGCCGAACCGCGACCACATGTTTTTGTTCACCCATGTCGTTTACTCCCATATGTACTGGCGCCATTATACCCCACGCTGACGCCGAATCATTAAATCATTGATGAAAATTAAGAAGTCATCACACCACTTTTGCTAGCGCAAACGCGAAACGACGAGCAGCCTCCGTCTCCTCTAAGGCAAACAGGGCCCTCATGGACAAAGAACCGTCCATAAGCGCCCTGTTTGTCTTAGAGGAGTGAGCCTAAACGCTCGTCGTTTCGCTCTACTCTTTTTCTTTCAACTTTGTCTCGAAGTAATGGTCCAATTTTTCCTTTGGGTAAACGCCCGTTACCTTTTCAAAGGCTTTTCCATCCTTAAACATCACCAGACTTGGAATGCCCATCACCTTATACTGCTGGGCAATGGCCTGATGGTCATCAACGTTCATCTTTAAGAAGTTGATCTTCCCATCATACTCCGCCTCAAGCTGGTCCAAAATTGGGTCCATCATTTTACATGGGCCACACCAAGATGCCCAAAAATCAATCACAGAAATCCCCGTTGCGGTTGCCTGATCAATCTCTTCCTGGCTTGTTACTGCTTGCGCCATCGGTTTGTCCTCCTGAAAATTCTTTCACCCATCATACCACACATAATCGCCTTAAGAATGATGAACAGCCGGTTGTTTGAGCCGTTTTCGCGACTGCCACACATAGTGGACGATCAGTGTGACCACCGTCGCGATAATAATCACCCCGCCAAAGAGGCCCGCGGACAGGTCGATCCCAATCAGTGGAATCGAGAGGACCAGTTTGACCGCAATCAGTGCGATGAGGACGTAAGCCATCGTTTCTAATTCGGGAATCGTTCGCATGACCCGCATGATCACTTCCGCAACACCACGCATACATAAAATCCCAATCAGTCCACCAATCAGGACAATGACTGGATTCGTTGAGACGGCTAGTGATGTCAAAACTGAATCAATGGAAAAAACAATGTCCATCACCTCAATTTGAATGACCACCGCCCAAAACGGTGATAAGCCGCGCCAATGACGCGGTGCTTGTGGTGCAACTGTCGGTGCGTTTTCACCAACCGGGTGGCGCTTTTGCTGCGTCACCATGTGGTGAAAATACCGATAGACCAGGTACACTAAGTACCCTGCCCCTAACACCTTGATCCACCAAAATTTAATGAGGTACGTTCCAAGCCCAATGATCAAAAAGCGAAACAGATAGGCGCCCCATAACCCATAAAACAACGATTTTTCACGTTCCTGCAGGTTTGTTAACGATGTCGTCTGAGCGGCTAACACCACCGCGTTATCGACTGACAATAAACATTCAATCATAACAAGCGACAAGATAATGAGCCAGTCATTTCCACTGGTCAAGACTGCCGCCCAGTTATGACCATCAAAAAACGGGCCGTAAAGCTGATTCAATCCGTGCAACAATTAAAGGCCCTCTTTCTTTTCCGTGCTACAGTCTACCACTTTTGACGCCACTCTGAGCCGTTTATCCGGTGAATGTCGCAAAATCCGGTGGTAGTGGTGCGGTCACCGTCGTACGCTGCCCCGTAAACGGAACCAACAAGTTCAGGCGACGCGCATGCAGCATCAGCCGCGGTGCTCGTTCCTGTTCCTCACGGTTTGCGTACAGCGGATCACCTAAAATGGCGTGACCGTTTCCGGCTAGGTGGACCCGTAACTGGTGGGTTCGCCCCGTTGCCAACGTGAGCTGCACTAACGTTGCCGTTGGTGTCTCATCCAGCACCTCATAGTGCGTCAATGCGGTCTGTGGCCGCTCACCATCCAACATTCGTTTGCGTTTATCATCTGGGTCACGGCCGATTGCATCACTAAACGCTCCCGTCTGGTGGTCAAAATGGCCGGCCACCCAGGCAACGTAGGTTCGATCAATCCGTTTATCACTAATCAACCGATCTAAGATTGGGACCACGAGGGGGTTCTTCGCCACGATCATCGCCCCACTTGTTGCCATATCTAAGCGGTGGACCATGGCCGGCGCCACGCCCTGTGGTGCTAGTTGTGTGGTCAAATAGTTCATGACCGTCCCACGCTCACCAGCCTGATTCGGGTGGCTTTTCACGCCAGTTGGCTTATCAATAACCACCAAATCATCATTTTCAAACAACACTGGGATGCTCATCCGTTCATCCGGTTCGTACGCTTGAAGCGGCGTTTGTAACTCATCCGCCCGAACGGTTAACGTCACATGATCACCAGCCGCAACCGGCATGCTGTACGGACGATATTTTGCGTTTACAAGCACATCCTGCCGCACCCGCAAATAGTGCTGGAGGCGTTTTGGAATGAGCCATAAACTCAATAATTCACGAACCGTTACACCCGCCTCTGTGGGGGTAACAACGTGGCTCGATTGCCACGTTGCCTGGTTAGTCACGCGATCATTTGTCATCATAAATCCTTTCAGGTTTGTTCAGTTGTTTCATTGATCCATTTGCCATTATTCATTGCCTCACTCACCAAAAATGCGGGGAGTTTCCCTTTCGATACGGTTGTTCCAATGGTATAGTGAATAAGTTCTTTTGAACCACCATTTAATCTAATTAAGGGGAGGCTCTTCACATGGCAAAAGTGACGCCGGATGATGTCGCACAAACGTTACGACAAACATTAATTAACGTTCGAACCAATGATAATACATTGCAACAGACTAAGGCAGCAGCCCATATCAGCGCCTATCAGCTTAGCCTCACCCAACTCCAAATTCTGCAGCGCCTTGCGGTAAGCGACGTGCCGGTTACCAACAGTTTATTGGCAACGTGGTTTGCAATCTCCAAGCCAGCCATTACAAAAGCCCTCCACAAACTGACATCAATGGATTTGGTTAATCGCCATCAAAATGAAGCGGACCATCGAATCACTACCCTCACACTGACGGAGGCTGGCCAATTACTGGCTGAAGAATACCAAACGGTTGATGCCAGCGCTAAGGCAACGTATCACACCATCGCTGATCAGTTCAGCAAGGGTGACCGTAAATTGCTTATGAAATTTTTGACCCTCATTAATGAAGCCATTCATTCTGGTCAACCACTTTAATTCATCAAAAAGGGACACTGTAATTTCAGTTAATTACAGCGTCCCTTTCGCATTAGTCTCGGTAGTTGATTACTAGTGCCTCTAGGTCAATTTTATTCGTCGCACAACGACCGTTCCATCAACGTCTCACTAATGTGCGTATTGCCCCAATCGCAAATGGCATCCAGGACCGGAATCAAAGATTGGCCCTTTGTTGTCAGTTCATACTCAACGTGGGGTTGTGCCGTTTGAAAATCGTGGCGACTGATTAGCCCGTCGTCCTCTAATTCTCGTAGCTGATTGGTCAACGTTTTGTGCGAGACCTGCCCAATGTGGTGTTGCAAGTCCGCAAAGCGACGGTGGGTCTCTTCAGCTAAATGGTACATAATCATGATTTTCCACTTTCCCTGAATCATCTGCATCGTGGCATCAAATTCATTCAGGTACTGTGGTTGCGTCGCCGTTGGTCGTGCTTGCATGAGGTCTTCCTTTCAAAACGAGCTTAACCGCCCGTGGTTACCTTAAGGTGCGTACTTTTCTTTGATATTGTATGCCATTATACTGATAATCGTCAAAAGAGACCGATTAAAACATCATCTATCAAACCAAATTTTGGAGGAACTTAATAATGAAACCACTTGTTGTTATTACAGGCGCCAGTTCTGGCTTTGGTGCCGAAATCGCTAAACAATTCAACGCCGATGGCTTTCCAATGCTCTTACTTGGTCGTCGGATCGATAAATTAACCGCGCTAGCAAAGGACTTTGATAACGCGATGGTTGATACCGTTGACGTTACTGACTACGCTCAGTTTGAAGCTGCTATCCGTAAGGCCGAAGCTAAGTACGGTAAGACCGACTTATTGGTCAACAATGCCGGTTTAATGCTCTTAGGGAACGTTCAGGTCCAAGACCCTAAGGAATGGCAAACAATGCTGGACACCAACGTTATGGGTGTTCTAAACGGGACGCAAATCGTCTTGAACGATATGCGCGAACGTGAACACGGAACCATTTTAAACATGTCTTCCCTCGCCGGTAAGAAGACGTTCGTGAACCACGCTGCGTACGTTGCTTCTAAGTTTGGTGTCCACGGTTTATCAGAAACCATTCGTGAAGAAAATGCCGCAAAGAACGTGCGGGTCATGACGGTTGCGCCTGGTGCCGCTGAAACTGAATTATTAACTCACGTCACTAGTGACTCTGCACTGTCAGATTACCAAGCATGGAAAGAAACCATGGGCGGACTGACACTTGATCCAAAGCATGTTGCTGAAACCGTTAAGTTCATGTATGACATGCCACAAGAAGTCAACATTCGTGAAGTTGACATCGCGGCAACACGGCAAGACGCTTAGTCGTTTACGACCATTAGAAAAATCATTTATTAATTAAAAGGACTGATTTCCTCATTTAGGGAATCAGTCCTTTTAATTAACACACGTGGTACAATGAACCACATAATTATTGTTCGTTTGGGGGCCTTATGATGTGGCATCAATATTTAGAACCCATTCATGTCGCAATCGTGGTGTTTCCACTTCTTGCGCTGGGGTTATCGCTTCCATTGTTCATTTATCATTACCATCGGGATGGCGCGATTTCACGCTGGCAGATCGCGGTTAGCTACAGTTTTTTCTTCTATCTACTGTGTGCTTACTTTCTCATTATCTTGCCCCTGCCATCGCGTGCCAGTGTGGCGCTATTAACAACACCTAAATCTAACCTGCACCCACTACTTGTAGTGCAGTCGTTACGGGCAACGGGATTTTCGCTCCATAATCCCGCCACGTGGATCCCGACGTTACATACCGCTGGCTTTCAACAGCCCTTTTTCAACGTCATGCTAACCGTTCCGTTTGGTTTTTACCTTCACTACTATTACAAACGTAATTTATTAACCACCATCCTGTGTTCGTTTTTACTGAGCCTCTTTTTCGAACTCACACAGCTAAGCGGTTTGTACGGACTTTACGTTCGGCCATACCGGCTATTCGACGTTGACGATCTTATTTTAAACACCACTGGGGGCTTGCTGGGATGGCTCTTTGCGCCACTGTTAACGTGGCTACTGCCCACCCGTGAGGCCATCAATTCGGCTAACGTCAACCGGGCCAAAACGGTCGGCTGGCTTCGTCGGTTCACTGCCGGGGTCGTTGATTGGCTCATTATCGGTACGTTTACCGTCATTGGCGCAATTATCATCAGTGGAACCGGTCATCACCCGTCATTACTGCTTCTGGTCATCATTAATGCCGGCCTGGTTCTTTACCTCCCTGAATGGCGCTTTAATGGCTATACCTTTGGGCTTCGTGCCGTTCAATTACAAGTTCGCAGCAATAACTGGCGCAAACCTTCCTGGATTCAGCTTGCGTTACGCCAATTTTTAGGGACCGGGAGCATCATTCTTCTTGGCTGGCTTCTTGCCCATTCCTTTGATCAAACGGGGCGTTACGTTGCTCAGTCATCCCAACTATTATTCACGATCCTCTTAGCAGGCTGTTTAATCATCGACCTACTTTTTGCTGAAATTATTACCGGCTACCCGCCGTTCTTTGAACGTTTCAGTCAAACACGTCTCATCTCACTCTTTGACCCAGCCGCCACCGCGCCGCATGGTTCAACTCATCGTTCTCACTAAGGAGCTTTTATGCTAACACTCTCTCAAGCAACCACGTTTCTCATTTATTTTCCCGGTGCTGTCTTCTTGCTCGCCATTGTTCTCACCCTTGTGGGCTTCCATCGTGAACCCCGGCGGTTACTAAATGCCTGGTTTTTGGTCTTAGGGGCCGTCATCCTGCTTGGTATGCCGATCGTTTTATTAAGTCAGTTGTCAGACACGCACACCATCGGCTGGCGCCTCCTCATGGGACTAGGTTACCTGGCTTTAGCGCTTGGCCTCTTTGATTGGTTAATGCTTCTCAACTGGCACGTTTCTGCTTGGCGTCGGCACCTCAAAACACTGGGGATTATCGATCTAATTGTTGCCCTGGTGCTTGCCGTAGTGCCCTTTATTCCAATGCTCGCATGGCCGACACATTTGCTAACACCATTACGTTTTGTCAACACGGCCCTGATTCTGCTTGGCGGATACATGGTCATCACACTTGCTGATTTCCTTCTCTCCGTCTGGATCTATCCACGGCAAACGACACTTCATGACGAACATTATGTCATCGTGCTTGGTAGCGGTTTGCACCATGGAAACGAGTTGACTAAACTACTTCAGGCGCGTGTCGATACTGCCGTTGCGGTTGCTAGTGCAGCCCACGATAAAACGTCCACGTGGCCGGTTCTCATCATGTCTGGTGGTCAGGGCGCTGACGAAACGGTTAGTGAAGCCAGTGCAATGGCTGACTACGCCAAAGAAAGTGGCTACCCTGCTGACGCCATTCGGTTGGAACAAAAGTCGACCAGTACGTTTGAAAACTTTCAGTACGCCATTGATGAAATTCACGAACAGCACCCAACGATTGAATTTGTAACGAGTAACTTTCACATTTTTCGGGCCGCGGTCTTTGCTGCTAGCCTGAAATTAACGAGCCGCGGCATTGCTGCTCCCACGCGGTCAAATTACTACTGGCGTGGTTTGATGCGCGAATACGCTGCCATGACGTGGCTCCATCGCACACGCCACCTGGTCAGCCTCGCCATTATCATTATTTTGACCATTACCATCCCACTATTTTTCCGGTAACCGGAAGACAAGAAAAGAGCCTCGTTATGCTAACACCAATTGAAATCAACAATAACTTCGAATGGGTCAACGTTCAGGACGAAACGGCCGCGGAACACCGGCGTTTAATTCAAAGTTACAAGCTAACAGAAGAAATGTATGGTTATGCAACCGATCCCAATGAACGTGCCCGGGTTGAAATCGATAAAGAAACCGGCATTTCGCTCATCATTTTTAACGTCTTAACAGATGAAGACGTGGAAAATGCCACCGCCCCAATCGGCTTTTTGTTTAAAGGTAAACGTGTTTTTACGTTTACGAGTGGCGCCACAAATTACGTTCAAGATTTGGTCATCAGCTCTAACTCAGCCCTTAAATTACCGCCACTTGAACAACAGCAGCCAATTGACGCCATTTTAGGTCTTCTATACAAACTCACCACAAACTATCTCAATCAAATCAACGGGTTAGACCGCCAGCGGGCTAAAATTCAGCACAGTTTGAAAACCAACCCTGAGCACAGCGCCATTAATGAGCTCATGGACATTGAGACCCGTCTGGTTTACTACCTGACTTCGCTTAAAACAAACACGGACATGCTTCAAGACTTCAAGCGGATTCCCGTAGTGCCGATTAGTACGGACCAGGAAGAACACCTGATGGATATTGTGGTTGAATCTCAACAAGGTTTAGAAATGGCCCAGATGACCTCTGACGTTGTGGAACGTGTCTCAAACGCCTATTCTAACCTGATTGACAACAACTTGAATAACACGATGAAGTTCTTAACGGCCTATTCTGTCATCATGACGGTGCCCACGATTGTTTCCGGTTTCTTCGGGCAAAACGTCCCCTTACCGTTTGAGCACCTCAAGTTCGGCTGGCAAATCACCGTCGCCATCACTGCCCTGCTGGGCTACGTCGTTTACCTTATCCTGAAGCACTACAAGCTGTTTGATCGGTAAATGGTAAGCAATTACATAAAATCGCCTCACGGAGCTTATACAGAGCTCTGTGAGGCGATTTTTAATTACTAACGCGGAAAGACTCAGGTAACGACAATGTGGCATTCATGGACCAAAACCGTCCATCCTGAACCATTGGTTCTAACTGCCACAAACGCGCGCCAGCACACAGGCCCTTTC
>NZ_BQXN01000032.1:0-21258 GCF_045862745.1 Furfurilactobacillus entadae
GGTTGAAGCATGAAGTTAATATGAATACTCAACAGCTTAAGGCGGGTCATGAAGGGGCTTGGCAACAACAAAACCACCAGTTAATTGAACAGGTGCGAAAACTGGCGTTGCCGAGCAATCCTGAACTGCAAGGTGAGCAACAGATGGCGCCTAGCCTGCGGCGGCAGTATCAAAAAATGGAACCAGCCAGCAACCGCAATTTACGTGCGCACCAGCCCACGCGCCAAGCAATGCGCGCGATCAATCAACTGATGGCGGTGGATAGCCGGGCGCATGAACGCGATGAGGACCGGGATCAAGAATTAGAGCGTGAGTGAACTACTCGACCATTAATGACCGAGTAGTTCACTTACCTGTATTCGCAAGCATAAAAATCGCACTAATAAAAAAAGTTGATATAGACTTTTTGTCAAAGATCATCTTTAACGATATCAAATATGAACAAAAATGCTCATAAATTTGAGACAAAAATAAAGTGTGGATACTGTGGGAAGTTTAAAACTGTAATATGATAATTCAAGCGATTATGCCATGTATCTCTCAACGGCCGATGTAGTCTGACTACTGGAGAGACGTGCGTAGAAGCTAATAGATATGAAAAATAAGGTGAAGCATGGATATAAGTGAATTTATTGATTCTGAATATACCCAGACAGTTTCGTTACTACAAGATTTTTTTCAAGGTAATGCTGTTCTTAGTTTCTCCGATATTAAGCGCTTACATCCAGAAATGACTAACTACGCAATTAAAACTAATTTGGCAAATATTAATAACATACCTGTATATAAAAGAGAGGAGGTTTACTGTGAGTTTATTAAAGATGGAGCATATGTTCATATTCCAGAGCATGTTAGTTACCAATTAATAGTTAGTTCACTTTTGGCGGATTCTAATAAATTCCAGATTGTTTTGTTGTTTTTGAAGCATAATCAGGTAACCCCAAATCGAATTATGCAGGAACTACATTTAAGTAGAGCGACTTATTATCGTTACCTCCGACAAATAAATATTAGCTTAAATAGCTTTGGGATTTCTATTAAACAGTTTCGGCTTTCAGGATCGATGAACGATGTTATTAGTTTTTATTATCAGCTAATTTGGGTAAGTCAGGTAGACGATTTGTTCAGATTAACTGATACTGCGTGTGTTTCGGCAATCAATAAACTTATTAGCGATTGGGGAATTAAGGCAAATAGTGACGCCCAAAAAAGACTAGCATTGGTAGTTAGTATTTGTAAAACATGTAATGATCTTTTGGAAGTTCCTTTTAATAAGACAAGTAAGCTTATTGGTCATTTTTTGAATAGGTATTATGTGAGTTGCGAAGAATTTTGTCGACAAATTAATCTTTCACAAGAATTTGTAGAAATCGTATTAGTAGCTGGGTTAGCATTTATTCAAGACCCTCAATCACAATTGTTTTTTGAATGGAAAAGGTATTGTTATGGAAAACGTACTTGGCCGTATGTAATGACGCGTGAGGCCAAGAAAATTCTATTTCAATCAGGTGGTGATGCTAGTTTACTTGAAGTGGAGAATTTCGAAGAAGAAATTTTCTTTGTTCATACGTGTTTTTACTTAAATGAGAATGTGGTAATGGACTTAAATGGGCAAAACTTGTTTAAAAGTAATGACGCTATATTCGGTACGCATTTAGTTAAAGATATAAGCTTATTGACAACAGATTTCCTAAAAAAGCATGATCCTGGATTATCAGATGAACGACTTAGTTCAATAATTGATGCATATGCAACTGTATTTTTTAGTACGCTTCCAATTGGAAACATGTCTGTTTTAATTGGAATTTACTCGTTCTTTGGAGCACTGAAAATGCATTATTTGGTGACTTATCTGAGTGCATACTTACCTTTTAAACCTCAATTTATTGAGGTGACGCCGGAGGACTACGAACAGGCTGAAATTATCATAACTGATTCACCCTTTCAAATTAAAACACAAATTCCAGTGATCCAATTACAAATGGCCGGGTCTAAAAAGGATTTGACAAGGATTACTGATGCAGTTGGAAAAGTCATTATTAAAAGAATTTTCTAACAACCACTTCTTAAAAGGTCTTCATTTTAAGTAACCCCCCAAAAAATTGGTTTTTATCCAATTTTTGGGGGTTACTTTGAAAATTGTAATGAAATTTGTGTATCAAATATATTAATTGTTTATACATGATTTTGAGACTGAAATGTTATAAAAATCGTTGCTTTCAAAGGTGATCCATTACATAATTCACCCTATAAACTATTTAAACAGCGAATTAGCTATGTAACCTGATACTGGTTGCAACTACGCTGAAATTGTAAAGAGGGAGTTTATAACGATGTCATTGTATGGAACAAAATCAAGTAAAATTTTGTCGATCCTAACAATCTCAACTGTGGGAATAGGAGTGGCTAGCCCAATGATTGCGTTAGCTAATGACCAAGCGCCTGCTACACAGCAATCTGTAAAAGGAGCTTTGCCAACTTCAAAGATTACCACATTGGGTCAAGAACAAAGTCAAGGTGTGGCGGCCACTAAAGCGCAAGCTGATGGGACTACTTTGGTTAATAATCAACCATCAGTCGCGCAATGGGGACTAGAAACACCATCGGGTAGTGCAGCAGGATGGACTACTAATGGTAAAGGTGGTGGCTATCTATCCGGTGGTAGTGAGATTGATACTAATTGGAAAATTAGCACAGTCCAAGCAGGTGATCTACAGCCTACATTTAATATGAATCGTCCCTTTGATTTTAGAGAGTATTTTGATCAGACAAAGAATAGCGTAGATAGTAACTCTTTGAAAATTTTTCAAGCGGCACCAAAGGATCAGGATGTTGGCGCTGACGCCAATGCTGCCGTTGCTAGTGGAACAATGCCAAAGTACAAGACTTCTTCATTCTTTACATTACAGTCAGTTGAAGTCACTTGGACGGTGAATGGGGTAAGTGGCTCGCAAACAATTAATGCCAGTACACAGCCTAACGCTGCCTGGATAACTGATTATTATGGTGGCGATAATAATTTTGGAACAAGATTATTTATTAATCCTAAAGCCACAAATATACCTTTCAGTAATAAAGATACTAATTCTAAACAAGGTTATCAATTGCATGCGGGGGATTCAGTTAAGTTCGCGATTAAGTATTCGGAAAATAAAACTATTTCGGCTAGTGCTTTTCAAGATGCTTGGTCATGGCCAACACAACAAAGTCCTAAACCTGTCAAAGTTCAATACAAGTCTAAAACAACTGGGACCGATATTGCGGCGCCACAATGGGTTAATACACCTAATAATGCCATCTGGGATAACTGGGAAGTCACTGGGCCTGATACGTTACATGGGTATAAATATGATTCAACTAACGTTAGCGATGATAGTGGTAGTTCAGTTAACAGTGAGAACAAGACAATTGACGGGCAGATTACCGATCAAGGTCAAACCATCACATATTATTACGATGATACGCCGGTGCAAAATGGTAATGTGACCACGAAATACGTAGATGAAGCAACAGGAGACGAAATCCAACCGAGTTCTCCACAGACCGGGCGAGTTGGTGATTCATATACTACTAGTGCGTTAAGCATTAATAATTACGCCCTTGATACGGCTAAATTGCCAGCTAATGCTAGTGGAAAGTTTACAGCTGCGGATCAAACAGTGACGTACTACTATAAAAAAGTTACTAGCCAACCTGTCCAAAATAGTAACGTGGTTACCAAATATGTTGATGAAGCAACTGGAAAAGAGATTCAGCCAAGCTCTTCACAACCGGGGCGTGTCGGAGATCCATATACTACAAGTCCGCTAGACATCAGTGATTATGCACTTGATACAACTAAGCTGCCCACTAATGCTAATGGTAAATTCACGGACGCAGATCAAACGGTAACTTATTACTATAAAAAGGTAACGAGTCAACCAATTCAAGATGGTACGATTACAGTTCATTACATTGATGAAGATACTAATCAAGACGTTGCACCTGCCGAAAGTTACACTGGTCGGACTAACGATCCATATACAACAAGTCCACAGGGAGTAGCTAATTATGCATTGGATTTAGACAAGTTTCCAGCGAATGCTAATGGCTCGTATACCAATGGACATCAGGATATCACGTATTACTATAAAAAGAGTCAAGCACAACCAATTAAAAATGGAACGGTCGCAGTTCGCTACGTTGATGAAGACACCAATCAAACGGTGGCTCCTGATGAAAATCATACTGGCCGGACCGGTGATCCCTATACAACTTCGCCACAAAATGTTGACGGTTATGCATTAGATGAACAAAAACTACCAAGTAATGCAAACGGTAAATTTACTGATGGCAACCAAACGATTACTTACTATTATAAAAAGGTTGAAAGTCAACCAATTAGTAATGGGAATGTTGTAACTCATTTCGTTGATGAAGCCACAGGCAAGGAGATTGCCACAGCCATCCCACAAAGTGGTCGAGTCGGTGACAGCTATGCAACAAGTGGTATTGGCATCGACGGATATGCGCTTGACGAACAAAAATTACCAAGCAATGCATCGGGTAAGTATACCAAAGATGATCAGTCAGTAACTTATTATTATAAGCAAGTTTCAGCTGGGACTACACCAGGTAACCCCAACACTCCAGGTAATGGACAGCAGACGCCGCCAACAACACCAGGGCAAGGTGGTTCGACGACCACACCGGGCAATGCTGGTAGCCAAAATGGCAATAACAATAGTGGCAATCCAACCATTAATTGGCCAACGAATGCTGTATCTAGCACCAAAGGGTCTCAAACAAATAAAGCTAACCAGTCAAAGGCAAGTAGCTTGCCGCAAACTGGCGAGACGAGTGAACACGTCGCCCAAGCTGCTTTAGCGTCAGTATTCGGTGTACTAATGCTTGTTGGTGGGTGGCTTGGATTCCGTAAGCGTCGTCAATAGAAAGAAAATTTCATGAAAACTACCAATCAATAATTTGAATGGATTTTCATAATACTTGGCTTTCGTTTTAACTAGGCAAGCAGTTAGCATTCTTAATTGAGTGGGGACTGCTTGCCTTTAATTTTGATTGATTCCAGTGATGATATTTATAGATATGTATAAATTGAAAAATGACAAGGATTCTCTAATGGATACTAATAGTGCAACATCAGCTAAGATAGCCACAATAGTCATTTTGTTACTATTCGTAATTACGATAGTTCTTGGCTTTTTAACACCTTTAGCAAAACAACACCAAGTTTCGGTGTTGTTAATAGGTACTAGCGTCATATTTATTGTTAGTAATGATTGTGTGTTACTTCGAGTCTTTCGTAAGAAGAAGCAAACTATTGACAAAATCATGAGAAACGGACATGACAATAATCTTAAATACTGAAAGGTCTACCAAAAATGTCTCTGGGAAAAGATATCGAATTACTTCGAGAGAGGCATCAGACAATGAGTGACTTTTTCTTCGAGGTTGAAACTAAGTTTGGTTTGGGACTAGTAAAGCTCTTGATTTTGACAAGGCTATACGAAAAAAAATCTACTATTTCAACCAAACAGCTATGTGATGAACTTCATGTAAGCAGAGAATTAATCGATAGCTCACTGACAGATCTCATAAGCGGTCAACTAATAGCCGTTGACGCTGAAATTTCGTCTAATGGGTTGATGATTTATTTAACTGGTGTAGGGTTTACCGAAATTAAAAGTATCTACGAAAATTTGGAAAAAGTTCATGATAAGTATTTTTTGAATTCGCAGAAGTGATTGTTATCCTGCGCAAATGACCAGAACATCAAAATTTAGTTTTTTAGCATTGCAGCTGAGTGGCGGGTCTTAGCGCCTTGAGTCGAGTATATTTTGTACCCTTTTAAAAAGTAAGGGTGTAAGCTGCAACTGTAATACCAAATATAGTTTGGTTATATCTAGGAAAATCAGTTTAAGTAAATCGTCCATAGTCGCTTAAATAATCAAGGAGGAAATATCATGAAAGCATATGACGTTTTAGCTAATGTACTAGAAAATTGGGGCGTAGATCATGTCTATGGTTTACCAGGTAACTCGGTAGATTCGGCTGTTGAAGGCCTGTATAAAGCTAAGCAGAAAATCAAATTCATTCAAATTAGACATGAAGAAACAGCTGGTCTTGCAATGTCAGCAGAAGCAAAAATGTCCAATAAGCTTGCTGTGTCGGTCGTTACTGGTGGGCCTGGTGGCATTCATTTAGTGAATGGCGTGTATGATTCAAAGTTAGATCACGTACCAACGCTTTCCATTATTGGTCAAGTAGATCAACAAGACGTTAATTTACAGTCATTTCAAGAAATTCAAATGGATAAATTGTTTGAAGACGCAGCAATATACAATAAATTAGTTATTAATGCACAGTCATTACCAGAACTTCTAAATGAAGCCATTGAAACTGCTTATGCCAGACGTGGCCCAGCAGTATTAACGGTTCCAGATGACTTATGGAATGCGGATATAAAGTATGTCCCTTCATTAAAGAACACGACTTCAAATATTGTGAATGAACCAGTGGTCGATTTAAAACAAATAAAACACGCTTCCGAGATAATTAATTCTAGTGATAAAGTATTAGTGATGTCAGGAAGAGGCGCTAAAAAAGCTGGTCATGTTTTGCAGAAATTTATTGAAAAAATAAAGGCACCTATAATTCAAGCAACGCCTAGCAAAGGAATTATTGACGATGATCATCCTTATTCCTTGGCTAATATCGGAATTTTTGGAAGCTCAGCAGCATTTTCAGCAATGCAAGATGCTGATGTATTGATCATGATAGGAACAAATTTTCCCTTCTCGGCTTACCTTGAGTTGAATAAGAATATAAAGACCATTCAGATCGATTTGAATCCTAGTAATTTAGGAAAACGTCGTCCTATTGATATCGGAATTCATGGTGATACAAAATTAGTTTTGGAGCATCTAATGGAGCTGGTTGATGAAAAAGAGAGCGATGTATTCGTCCACAAACATGCTGAAGAAATGAAGAAGTGGCGCAAGTGGCTGTTAGATCTCGCCAATAAAGAACCAAAAAAGGTTTCTCCGGAATATCTGTTTACAAAACTGGACCAGGTTGCTCCTAAAAATGTTGTTTATTCAGTTGACATTGGAACATCAAGCTCCTGGGGGCCACATTATTTAAATGTTCAGCAAACACAGGATTATGTAACGTCCCCATGGTTGGCCACAATGGGAGTTTCATTACCTTCAGCAATTGCTGCTGGCATTTTGGATAGGGAACGCCCTGTTTACGCAATTGCTGGTGATGGTGGATTTGCGATGTCAATGCAAGATTTTGTGACAGCGGTTCGCTATGATTTACCAATCTTGATGGTTGTCTTAAATAATGATGAGCTGGCACTAATTGAATATGAACAGTTCCGAGCTAAACAAAATAATTATGCAACTGATCTTTCATATATGGATTTTGCTAAATTTGCAGAATCTGTGGGAGCAGTGGGGGTCAATATAAACTCTAAAGAAGCGCTTAATCAGGCTTTAGACAAGTATAAAAACCCGAAGCATCCTGTTTTATTAGACGTTAGAACAACAGATGACACTCCTTTGGGTGGAACCATTGTAAATGGTGAAGGTAAAGAAAAATGGACTTATGCCGTAGATACTAGAGACGGTCAAGCAAAATACTAAATAAAACACCCGTCATAGCTGACCACTAGCTACGACGGGTGTTTTTGTGTGACGTGTCGGAAATAATTATAGCATGTTGCAAATTAAAAATGAACATGACGACAGTTGCTCTTTTTTTGCGCCTTTTTGGTTAATTTTGCGGTGGCTTTTATGTTTAGGTCAACAAATTGTAAAAGGAGATCATCACATGTTGATTGACACCACTAAACATGAGGCCATGTTCATGCAGGCTTTAAGGACGCGCGAAACTAAACGATTAAGCGCCGCCTGGCATTGGAACGAGCAACAACAGCGCTGGCACCTCGCCGACGCAGCACAAGCAAACGCGTTTAAACGTGAACGGGCAGCTTTTGAAGTACAGTTATGTGATCAAGAACGTGATCAAGTTCAACAATTAATGCAACGGCTGGCCCAACATTATCGTCAAGCCCACAATGGTGAACAGCCTACGGTCGTGCTGGCCAGCGATGCGGTCGACGCTGATTTTGGTTGGGTTAAACATTGTTCTGAGGCCGATGAGGCGGGTTGCCCGAATCCGTTAATCAGTGAACAACCTGGCCAGCAAGCAGTGCGTTTACGCATGACGGAAATGGGCCAGCTAGCTGGGCAAGTGCAACTTGCTTACTACATTAATGGTAAGTGGCAAACCGCTAAACTCTACTTTATCCGACCACAGGTCGAACACACAATGTCCCAGACAGCTTTGATTGATCATTGTCGGCGCCATGAGCGGTCTCAACGCGTACAGTTTGCGCCTAAACTGACTATCCAGCCATGGCAAAGGGTGGTGCAGTAACATGCAGACCCAAGATAATGAAATTGTTGATTACTTAGATTACGCTGGCATTCCCTACGAACGACAAGGCAACTATGTGACCCCGACCGCGCATGATTCGATGAAAATTGATTTACGGAAGGGGTATTTTACCCAGTATTCCACCGGGGCGTGGGGCGATTTAGTGGCTTTTGTGAAAACATACGAAGATGGGGTCTATGAACCTGCGAAATCAACAAAAGAAGCCTTTCAGCGTGTAAATGAGTTTCGGGCCGCCGTTGGCCGCGGTGATGCGGTCCCGCATCAGTTTGCAGTGGAGCCAGCACGGCAGTTTAACTTGGCGGATTATCAATATCAACAAGACCCAGAAGCAGTGTACACATATTTGTGTGGTGAACGACAGTTGGCCCGGCCATTAGTTGAACAATTGGTCGCGGCGGACTTAGTCCGCGAGATCAAAGCGCCAATCATGACACCAACGGCTAAAAAACGTTGGGAAAACGAGCACCCGGGTGAACATGTCAACGGCCGGATTGTGCGCCAGTTGTTGGCTGAGCATAAATTAGCTGAACACGATTATTTTTATGGGCATGAAGTGATGTTTGCGTGGAAGGACCAAACCGGCAAAATTGTGGGCGCCGATCGCCAGGGAACCTATCAAAACAAAGCTAAGTTTGGTAAACGTGGAACTTCAAAATTAATTGTGCCGGGGTCAGCGACTAATTTTGGCTGGCATTTCCGCAATTCTAATCAACAACCGGACACCATGGTGATTACTGAAGCGCCAATTGATACCATGAGTTACTTTCAATTGCATCACCGTGATTTTAAGGGTAAATTCGTCGAGTTTTGTTCCTTGTCGGGCTCTGAATCAAAGGCCAAGTCCGTTTCTAACCTAATGAAACAGCTCTTCATTGATCCAGGCTATGGTCGACCAAAGGAAGTCCATTTTGCCGTTGATAATGATCGTGCGGGCCATGGTCTCGTACAGAAGTTTATTGACGTCGGGTGGGATCAACTGAAACCGGAGACGATGAAGGTGATGGTTGACGTCCCAAAGGTCGGTAAAGATTGGAACGATCAGGTGAAAGCAGGTGTGGCCGGCAAGGAAGTCCTAACGCTAAAACAATTCGAACAGCGATTTAAGCCAGAGAAGCAACCGAAATTAAGCCGGACACAACAGCTGTCTAAAACACAAGAACGGTAACTGAAACAAAAAAATGTCAAATGAACGATAATCGTTCATTTGACAGAGGGGCATTGCTTAAAAACTCCAGTATGTGTGTAAAATGTAAAGCACGAACAAGACGAAAAGTGACATTAAAAAGTCACTGTGATTATTAAGTAGATGCTCCAGGATCTTTGTCATGTTAAAATATGATAGAATCAACCAAGGGTCCCAACCCTGTTCCTGAGCAAGCCAATTCGTAGTTGGCTTGCTCTTTTTCTATCTACAACCTTTCTTCAATTTTTAAAACAGCTGAGCAATTGCTTAACTCCCTTAATTACAACATATATTGAAAAAATCCATATATGTTATAATTAAACCATGAGAAAAATTGAAGTTAGTACCAATAAAGAGTTTAAAAAGTTTGTTCACCACTTACCAGCCAAGGATCGCCAAGAACTAGTTGCTAAGTTTCAGCTTGTGCAGTTGGTGGGCCGAGAAATAGCAGTCCAAATGGATTGGATCAAGAAAAATGATCGAAACCACGACGAGATTCACATTAAGTTGTTGGGTCAGGAGGTGATTCTAATGGAAAAAGATGACTCATTAATGGTAGCCATAGATGACATGCTTACCGATGATTTAAACAACAGCGACTTTGAAAAAGGCGTTAAGACAGAAAAAAATAAGTTGATCAGTGCTGTTGTCGTTCGACAAGAGCGGTTGGCTTATGGCTGGACGCAAGCTGAATTAGCAACAAAGGCAGGCGTTCCGCAAGCGACCATCGCCCGGGTTGAGGGTGGGCATAACACAAGCTTGGACACCTTATCGAAGATTGCTAACGCGTTTGGAAAATCACTTCAAATAACGTTTGCATAGTCGACTAATTTACAAATGATCGGAGGCAGATAAATGGATAGTTTCAAAGATAAGTATCGTTTTACACGTGATGAGGAAGTTACGTTCATCGAACGTAACATGGCACAATTAATTTATACCACCGGTAAATTTGAGAACTTACAAACGACATTACCGCAGACAGAAGATATAATTCATAATTACACGGTGAACGGAGTAAAACCGCAAGATGTCGAAAAAGTGCTCGGATTAAAGCGGGCCTTCGACTTTGTCATTAATAAAACGCACCCGTTTAAATCTAATGATGTTTTGGTGATCAACGATATTATTCAAAGTGGGCATGTGGACGCCGGACAGATTAGACACGAAGATGTGCAGGTTCCGTTGACTAATGATGTCTGGCTGCCGCCAATTCCACAACCGACAGTGGCATTAAATGATATTGAAAAAATCGTAACGGCGCCAAACTCGGTGACTGAAAAGGCGATTAACTTGAATCTCTATTTGTCACGCTGGCAGTTATTTGTTAATGGCAATAAACGCACCGCGATTGTAGCCGCTAATACGCTGATGATTGAAGCAGGCGCGGGTATGCTGGCCATTCCCGAAAACAAAATGCACTGGTATGGTTCTTACCTGCAAAAGTTTTATCGGTCTGGACGGATTGATGATATCAAAACTTGGCTTTACGATAATGCCGTTATTGGCACGCCGCAACATGCAATTGATGTGACGAGACCTGCCAAAAATAAAACACTTGATAAGCATTATCAGAAGGGGCTTTTAGGATCACAGCCAAGAGGCCCACAGCGATAAGAGCATTCTCACGAATGCTCTTTTTTTGTGCGCTTTTTTATTTTTTGCGTCAACTCACTACGGTAAGACCATTACAAAAGGAGCGTGACAAAAATGACACAAGACAATGAGTTACATGTTCAGCTGACCGGAACTTTAACAGGGATTAGTCTCCACGGTCGCGATGGATTGATTTTGACAATTATTGATCATCATGACCAAACAAGCCAGTTGATGGTGGCCCAAACAGAACTGACTAAGAATCTAAGTCTAGGGCAACATTACCAATTTGAGCTGGGCTTAAAAGTAGCTGATGAAGCCGTTCTGGATTTAAACGGCATTGCGCAAGCGCCAGCAACCGACCAAACAACTGATGACCCGTTAGATGTCGCGCCGGAAGAGGTTTCACCGGTCAGCACTGAGGGCGCCGTAATTGACCCTAAGTTGGCTTTTCCTGATGATGCTACCTTTTCACCCCTTGAACCGCTAGAACCAGCCCCTGAATATGCGCAGGTACCTGACGCGCAAAGTGAGGTTGTTGAAGCGACTCCAGCTAAGCCAACTGTCACTGATGAAGATCTGCAACCAAAGGCTGAAGCACTGGCTGAGCCACAGGACCTTGGTTCACAAGCAGCTGCGACCTTCAGTGATGACGACTTAGATATTTAGGTGGCGTAAGCATGGCAGAGACATTTTTAGACAAATATTGTCGCGACTTGACCGTCGCTGCTAAGGAACACCCGCAAGCGTTTATGGCTTTAGAACGAGACCAAGAAGTGGCCATGGCCGTGGAAATCTTGTTACGAAAGACCAAGAACAGTCCCGTTTTAGTTGGTGAGGCGGGGGTTGGTAAAACAGCTATCGTCGAAGAGTTAGCGAGACGTATCGCACTTGATCAGGTTCCACGCGATCTACGGCACAAACATATTTTAGTTTTACAGACGGCGGATTTAGTCGGGGCTAACCCGAACGATTTTATGGTGAATTTTAATGGGGTCCTCCATGAGCTGCAAGCAACCCTAGGGACCAACATTTTGTTTGTCGATGAAATTCACGAATTGATTGGGACTGGGGCCGCCAGTGATGGGAGTCATTTAGATGCAGGAAACGTACTCAAACCAGCCTTAGCCCGTGGTGAAATCCAACTGATTGGGGCCACGACCAATGACGAGTACCACGTCAGCATTGAACAAGATCGCGCGCTACAACGGCGGTTTTCGATGATTCCAGTTTTAGAGCCGTCCCGCACGGCCGCCATTCAAATCATTAACGGCGTCGTCGATCAGTATGCTCAGTATCACGACGTGACTTACGCGCCAGATGCAGCGATCACGGCAGTAGACTTATCCATTCGCTACCGCCCAGATTACTTCTTGCCCGATAAGGCGTTTGATTTAATTGACGCGGCCGGGGCCGTGGAAGCCCGTAAAGATGCTGATGATCCCACTGCCCGCGTGGTCACTCGTACAGACATTGCTGAAGCCTTGAAGGACATGACGGGGATCCCGGTGACCACCATTTTGAAGGGGCAACAAAGTCGGGTCAAGGACTTAGAAGGTGCTTTACGTCAACGGGTTAAAGGACAAAACGAAGCCGTGCATGATGTGGCCCAAGCGGTGCGGATCGCAACCGTGGGCCTGCAAGATGAAACCAAACCGTTAGCCTCATTTATGTTTTTGGGTTCGTCAGGGGTCGGTAAAACAGAATTGAGTAAAGCGTTGGCCGAGACCATGTTTGACGATGAACGGAATATGATTCGGCTAGATATGAGTGAGTACAAAGCGGCCGACGCTGAACGCAAATTAATTGGCGATCGTGCACACCAGGGCTTATTAACAGAAGCCGTCAAGCGCCGCCCTTACAGCGTGGTCCTCGTCGACGAAATAGAAAAGGGTAACCAATCCGTACATGATTTATTCTTACAAATTCTTGATGATGGGGTGCTGCATGATGGCCAAGGGCGTGAGGTCTCGTTTAAAAACACGATTGTCATCATGACGACGAACGTGGGGGCGAAATTGATCAAGACCCGGCGTGACATTCAGGACCCCAATTTGGACGATGATCGGCGCGAAGACCAGTTCCATACCCAAATTATGACTGAGCTGGAATTTGGCTTTGAACCCGGCTTTCGGCATGAATTTCTTAATCGGATCGGGGAAATCATTATTTTTAATAGCCTAGAGGCGCCGGTTATCCGGCAGATCGCGGACGCTAAGTTAACGCAGCTAGGACAAAGCCTGGCAGAACGTCAAGTTCAGCTGGAATGGCATCAAGAAATTGACGGACAACCCAGTGTGTTAGATTATTTAGCTCTGTTCGGCACGGATCCGGACAATGGCGCACGGCCGTTGGACCGCTTAATCAAAAAGAAGATTACCGGGCCCATCGCCCAGTGGTTACTGAAGGAAAATTCATTGAGCGGTCAATGGCGCCTGGTCATTAGTGTGACGGGGGCCGCCGCCAGTGACGATGAATTAAGTGCCAAACGTCAATTAACTTTTACCGTCTTTAAAAATCAACATGAGCAGGAGGAGTCCGCATGACCGTATCACTCGAACAACAAATTGAACACGCCGCTGAACGACTGGAAACGCTCAAAGCAAAGCGCGATCAGCTGGTGGCTAAAGAACAAGAAAAGACGGGCGCCTACGTATTTAAGCAACTGCAGGTCGACAACTTTAGCGATGCCAAGCTTAAACTAGATCGACTTTTGGCTGGTACCAAATAAGCGCTCTTTTTTGGTGGGTTTTTGGTCAAATTTAGCCAAGTCCGTATTTTGACAGTGATGTAAAAACATCAATTAAAACGAAAGGAGGGTTAACCATGAATGATTTGACTAATCAAGTCGCTACGGTAATTGGTGGTTCAGCCGCCCATGCCAAACGCTACTTGCCGCAGGTGCTAGATCCGTTTAATACGTCGACAAGTTTGTTTAACACTTTCAGCGGAAAGCTTTTACTGGTTGTTGCAGCTGCATCTGTGTTGGTTATCATTGTGTATGCTTTGGTTTACATTTTCGGTGGTGAAGATGCTGCCCGAAAGAGTAAAAAGCAATGGGGAAAAGTTGGTATTGGGATCGTTATTTCTTTTTCGGCCTCAGCCTTAGCGGCCTTTATACAGCAACAAGCGCAAAACTCACAATAGGTAACATCGAAAGAACGAGCCGGTAAAAGACCCGCTCTTTTTTTGTGGGCTTTAGGGCGAAAATTGTGAAGTCCCTAAGATGAAATCGTTAATAACTTTACGACGAAGGAGTGAGGGGCTTGAAGACATTTTTCCAAAAAAAATCCACCATTACAGATGAACTATTTTTACGATTTGATTTAGGTCAGTATAAAGACGACGAAACAATCAAAACGTTAATGAACGAGGTTGACGAGCAAGAACAAGCGGCCGGTGAACCAGGGTTATTGAAGACCTTGCCGGATCTGACCTTTAAGCAAGCCAATTTATTGTGCCAGCGAATCTTTGAAGACTTGGTGTTGAAAAGCGCAACTGACCCAGAGTTTGCCAGCCTACAGATTGTTGATCAAACACCCAGGATGAATGGGAAAGGTAAATTGGTGACTAAAGCCCCGAGCACAGAGGCTGAATTACGGTTAGCACCATTTTCACTTGGATTAGACTATCAAAATCTAACCAAGAGTTTGTTTGAAGGCTTGTTTAATAACCCAGAATACGCTGACGCCACGTATGAAGAAAAATTAGATTACTGTCAGCATATTGCCCGGGTATTTGAGGCGTCCACCGGGCTTGATGATGCCTACATTGCTCAGTTACCGACTGCTAAGGAGGCCGCGGCAGGTGTGGTGCGCTTAAATGTGCCCGCCCTAACCACCACTGATCTAGACAAATCGACGGAAACGCCGATGGCGCCCACAGTCCCGACAAGTCCGGTGGTCATAGATCCAGAAGGGGCTGAGCTAGCGCTTCCACCAGAGAGTCAAACGCCTTCAATGGCAGAAGGAACTCCCGTGGAGGCAGCAATGCCTGATGAGTCGCCGGTGTACCCAAGTTCAAGCGAGTCGGCAAGCGCTGTCTCAGCGACCGCATCAGTGGAAGAGCAAACGTTGACCGTGCCGCCTTCTGTGGAAAATCAATTGATTGCTGGTGTCGTCAGTGACGCTGCCTTTCCGCGATTTAAAGTTGATCCGGCTGCGCATTTAGCACCGGAGGCTGATGGGTATGTCGCCGCAGAAATGAACCAAGTCCGTGTTCAGCTCAATGAGTTGTTGGCCAAACGAGAACAACAATTTAACGAACGCAATCGTGTCGCAGTAGCGCGGGCAGCCAATCAACAAGCTGACATTGTGGCCCAAAATGTTGCCAGTTTCCAAGCAGATCATGATCAACGGCCAAACATTAAAGCAACAGTGATGGCCAAAGTTAATCCACAGTTGGCAACGGCACTGGCTGATCAAACGACCCAACTAGCCACCGCCAGAGATCAAGATTTAGCTGCCGAAAAAGCACGACATGAGGCCCGTAATGAGGAAATTAGAATTACGTTTGATCAAAAACTCAGCGAAGCGCAAACAAAGTTAACAGACCATTTTCGTACCGTTGCCAATGATGATGTGAATCAACAATGGGCCGACCAAACCACGGCATTAAATGATCAAACGGCGACTGAACAGCGTAATCAAGTGCGGAGCGGACAGGTTTCACTCCGTGAATATGCCCAACAATTACAGGACGCGGCGGTCCAAGCTGGCCAAGATTTTTACGAGCAATGCATGATGATTGTGACTGGCAGCCAAGCCCAGTTTGCCAAACAGCACCATGCCGCGGTCATGGCACAATCAGCCTTAACCAAAGAACAAAACGCGGCTAATGACTATCACCAAGAACATACCGCCCGGACTCAGGCAGAGCAAGAAGCCAATGCATTAAGGCAACAAGTCAGTATGCTCAGCACCGAAACTGGTCAATTGAAAGGACAGTTGCTGGATCAACGGCAAGAAGCCACCACGAGTGCGACTAAAAGTGAAGTGAACATCGCGGACGCGTTAGCTATTGCCAAGGAATTCGGGTACAGCAAGCCTGAACCTGTAGTTGCCGATAAGGATAAAGAAACTGCTAAGCGTCATAAACCGTGGTTGGCATTCGCCGCTATGGTCCTGGTGACCGCAGGCTTGGGCACCGGTTGGTGGACGTCTTATGCTCAGCAAGCAAAAGCCAACGATGATTTGCAAGCTAATGTAAATCAATTATCCGGGTCAGTGACGAAACTACACCAACAACGTCAGGCAGATCTTGAAGCACTTGTAGAGGCCCAACAACGTTCTAAGCAACAGACTACCAAAAGCACTACGGTGAAAGATCAAACGTTTGAAGCGTTAGATCGTGACGTTGCTAACGGTTCGACCGCAGTTTATCAAGACAAGTTTAATGGTGCTGATTTAAAGACGGAAGCACGGACGCTGGCTGTGGGTAAGCTGTATTTAGACCAAGGCGATCTTGCCAGTGCCAAAATGGTTGCTAATAGCAATCAAGGACACAACACGAAATTATTAACGCAAATTGTGAATTATGCAGGGAGTAAATAAGAATGAGTATTCAACGGAAACAGCAAGTACGAAAGCAGCCGGCCAAGTGGTGGGTGATCGCTTTAGTCATTGGGGTGCTGATTGCTGGTGGAGCGGGAGGTCTATTCATGCTCCACCAACACCAGGTTCAGGGCCTGGCTGACCACATCAAGCCAACAGTGCCGGCACAATTATCGCCTAAGACAGTAGCGGCGCAATCAGTAACCCCGGCCATGATCAAAGCGGGTGATGTCAATTACCAAAATACCGGGGCTTCAGTACCAGGCGGCTGGCAGCAGGTTCAAAAAGTTCGTCAGACCGCTAAAGGCACGCTCTTAATGCGGGGGTATATTGCTATTCCTCGCCAAAGTGGCGTTACGAACGCGGTCGTTTCAATGCCAATTTACGAGGGTGTGAGCAATCGGGTGTTAGCGTACGGTGCCGGGACCTCCAAGGCTAATCAAGTGATGGGCCAAGAAAATTATGGGCTACAAGCCCATTCAATGTATGGATCAGATAGCTGGTTCTTTAGCCCACTGAAAAACAGCATTAATGTCAATCAGCACCCGAAAGCCTATTTAACTGATGGGATTAACGTCTACACGTATCAACTGGACAAAAAGCAGGTTCTAAATCGCAGCCATGGGGAAGTGATGAACAACCAACCTGGGGACGCCTCACAAGCCCGGTTGACGTTATCAACTTGCCTAGAAACCTGGAATCACCCGTTAGATCCAGTTGATCGGGTGATTGTGAGTGGCCATTTAGTGAATCAAACACCGTTACAACAGTCTGAACACGCAAATCTTTTCAAGTAGAAAGAGGATTAAAAATGAAGTATTCACGTAAACAATTAAAGAAAATGATGCAACAGGTTAAACACCATTCGAAGACTTTAGGTGCGACCGGTGCAATTGCATTAAGTTTATCAGGTGTTTTTGCGACACCTTTAATGACGGCTAGTGCCGACATTGACAACAATCGCGCTGGTTTAGGGCAAGAAATTTATGGCGGCGACAACGTCGGCTACATGTCAATCAATGGTGACGCACAAGGAGAAAACCCGGGGTACTCAGATAAAAATCCTGGAAGTATCGTTACCATTCAGTACGGTGGTTCTGACAATATCAGTCCCATGCGCTTCCAAGGGCATTTTGCCTACTGTCTGCAAAATGGCTCAGGTACGCCCATCAATTCCAGTGGGCAAGTAAAGGGTCTGAATGAAAAGACCAATGTAATCATGCGGTGGGTAATGGCACTAGGGTTCCCTAATGACCCTAGCACGTTAGGTTTTACAGGGGATAACGCGGCCTTGCACGCTTATGCCGCCACACAACAAGCCGTCTGGGCCGCTGAAAACGGTAATGACACAGTGATCGATGCCAACCATCAAAACCGTAAATTGGCTGACATGAACGACGCCGCCGGAGTTAATCACCGTGCTGAGCAACTGTATCAGGACGCGCTTAAACAGTCCAAGAACGGGACCGTCGACGTGGACAGCTTGACGAAAAACACGCAGTCCGACGAAAAACAGAAGGCTGAGGATCAGTTAAACGCTGAATTACAACAAAAGGTTAACGATTGGAACAATAGTGCCAAGGATCAAGTCAACAAGAAGTTAGCAGACGATCAGACGGCCAAGAAGAGCACAATGCAGGCGTTTATGAGTAAAACGGCTAGTGATAAATTTGCCACGATCAATGCTTCAGCAGATATTAACAAAGTGCTGGCTGATGCCAAGAAGCAAGTTGATAAGACAGAATTCGCGGCGAGCGCTGAACTTAGCAGCCCCCAATACTCATATCACGACGAAAAGGCGAAGCAGCATGTCTTTACGTTTGAGTCTAAGACCAGTCTACCGACGTTCTCACTGGCTGAGGACAAATTAAGTAAGCTGATTCCCGACAAGCAAGTTAAGCTGGATACGTCAAATGATGGGATTCAGTATCAAGGTACGTTTGCGGTGGCCACCAGTGGTACGTTGAAGGCTGTTGATACAGTAACTAGTGGGTCAACCACCAAAGACATTAAGGTCAATGCCGTTAAATTCGATAACTTACCTGAAGGAGCAAAAGTTTACCAGGGTGGTCAAGAATTAAAGGCCGTGACTGACGACGCAGCTAAAGACGCTGGTTGGGACGAAAGCCAGGACAAATCAGCTTCAGCTGACTCAAGTACTGGTAAAGATACTGCCGCAAACGCGTCTGCTGATGCCTCATCTGCTTCATCAAGTAGCAGTGACACACAAGCGGGTAGTCAAGCTTCAACCAGTGCGACAAGTTCATCTTCCGACGCTTCAAAGGCAAGTTCAGGCAGTTCTGCGGCTAAGAGTTCTGATCAAAGTGATCAAACAAATGCACAGTCTTCTGATGCCAAAACCGATGGCAAACAGAATGCGAGTGTGTTCTTGATCCAAGATGGCAAGCAATTCCAAGTTAAGGTGCCTGATGAAACTGAAGCCAATACTGATCGGCTAAGCTATCATATTTTGGGCACGACAGAAATCACCGCAGCTGATTTCAGCGAACTGGCCACAGTGAACATGAAGGGGAACACGACTGTTTCAGAATCAACGAGTGACACGATCAAAGACAGCAAGGATTACTCATACCAAAAGGGTGCTTCAGTCGAGTTCACCGGGTCACGGGTGCCTGACGATGGGGCCTTACAAGCGACGGGTGTCCTGACGTTAGCCAGTCAACCACAACAAGCCACAGATACTGTTAACGGATCACAGGCGGTTAAGTACTCTGATTCGCAGGCCGTTAATGACCAGTATTCCGCTAAATCACAAGCGGGATCAGCCACGAGCGTTACCGAAACCCGGTCAGCCGGGGCTGAAGAACACTACTCATGGGATAAGCAATCTCAAAGTACCAGCCAAGCTAGTCAAGCCAGCCAGGCCAGTCAAGGTAGTGCAGCAAGCTCCTTAGCAGGTACCGGAGTTAGCGATCAAGGTGTCTTGGCCGCTAGTTTAGGTAGCCTAGGGGTCATTACGGCCGCCAGTGTCGGGGTAGCCTCTCACGCCAAACGGCGTGACTAATGACATTGACTAAAGTTACGGAAAAGAGCAACGCTCAGATCAATGAGGTTGCTCTTTTTTTGTGACGTTTAGGTCAGACGCCGGGAAGTCATTAAGTTTAAAGCAAATAAAGGCAGTAAATAAAGATAAAGAGGTCCGAAACAATGACGGATATTGAACGAATCAATAGTTACCGAAAATATACTAACTACCGAAATCGTTATGGAGAAGCGGTAGCAGCTTTACATGAACATAATGATCTAGCCTTTTTAGAGCTCGTTATTTTACGCGCGATTTCTTTGGGTGACCGGCAAGCTTTAACGGTGCGCGAGGAATTTAACGTGGTTCCAAGTTCAATTTCCGGTTGGATCAAGCGCTTGTTGGGCAAAGGATTGATTGAAGATGTTAGTTTCGATTTTGATCGGCGAACCCGGCAATACGGACTCACTGAAACCGGCGAAACACGGTTGAACCAAGCGCTGGACACCTTACAAGCACTGGATCAAAAGACGCACACCACAGAATAAAAAGGGTGGGGGTAAAAATAATGACAGAAATTGAAAACCTGGGCGTGTATCAAAGGTACGCCAACTATCATTTGCGAAATGACGACGCCGTTGTGGCCCTGAAAAAGTACAATAAATTATCGTTTTTAGAATTGTTAATTTTACATGCGCTGTCCATAGAAGATTATCGAGTAGTTACGGTAGCAAAGGAATTTAACGTCTCACAAGCTGCCATTTCTTTTTGGCTGAAACGCTTATTGAACAAGGGCTTAATCACTGATATCAGTGGTGGATTTGACCATCGTGTACGTCATTATGGCCTTACTGAAAAGGGCGAAGAGCGGTTTAAGCAAGCTTTGGAGACTTTAGAACTGTTGGATCGCAGGTATTAAGACAGGCAACCAAGAAAGGATAACAAGAATGACAAAAGAGCAACGTTTAATTAAACAATACCAAGCTGTACGGATCGCGAAGATGGGGTTTGCGGTGGTTATATTCGCTTGTATCGCCTGGATGGCAACGATCCCAACGCAACTTATTGAATGGGATTTCGAAGGCAAGATGACGCCAAAAATAGTCCGTGAAGCGTCACGAAGCCTCTTAGCTAATTCTGGTCAAGCTAGTAAGCTTCTACACGGGGCTAGTCACACCTTTTTAAGTAACTTTGTTGTGCTTATGGGAGCAACGTTATTGTTAGGTTTATTTAGTCTAGTGCAACGGCGTCTTCGAAACAAGATTGGTGAATCGCTTGAAGCGGACTGTTTTCAAGACGTGTTTACCAACGAGAACGGTTAGCATTACACTTTGTTGCGTTTAAAGCCAGCTAGTCCTTGGCGTGAGCTTGTATTACCGGATCGCTCACATGATTGGTCACGCGAACGATTTTTAGGTACCCCTGGTATGAGTAAGCAAGAGGCAATGGCTTACGATGTTGAGCGGCATCAAGAGATA